>JAAFHQ010000573.1 GCA_013298445.1 Chitinophagales bacterium
AGAGCACATTGCCGATCTTGATCTCCGCACTCAAATCCGTTCCCGTTATCCGCATGCAGATTTGGTATATGCTTCCACCGCTGGTGAAATCTTCGACAATCAAGTACTCGACCATAGCCTCTGTACGATTGCCATAACCTTTGCCAATACCCCTACCCGCTGTGTTATCAGCAATATCCGGGATTATCCTAGCAGTTTTGCCATGGGCCAATGTCTGTTTCAACGCCTGGACCAGCCCGACCTCAACAGCATTTTTCTCGTGTCGGACGGCACGCTGGTCAATGGGAGTGACCTAATCGCTGGTTTAAATACACAAAACAAAAAAGGAGTACCCATCAGCGGAGGGCTGGCTGGAGATGGGGATCAATTTGCCAATACCCTGGTGGGTTTGAATGACCATGTTGAACCCGGAAAAGTAGTGGCCATTGGGTTTTATGGCGATGCTTTGAAAGTATACCACAGTTCTCTGGGCGGCTGGGATGAATTTGGCCGAGACCGCATCATCACCAGATCAGACAAAAACGTGTTGTATGAATTGGACGGCAAAAACGCCCTCGATTTGTACAAGGAATACCTGGGGCCATTTTCAGACGAATTACCTGGATCTGCGCTGCTTTTTCCCATTTCCATCAAAACTGCTGAAAGTGAACAAAAACTAGTGCGCACGATTTTGACCATCGACGAAACCCAAAAAAGCATGACCTTTGCCGGAAACATGCCCGAAGGTGCTACCGTACGCTTGATGAAAGCCAATTTTGACAAACTAACCGAAGCCTCCGCTGAATCGGCTCGGCAGCTCATGCAATATGCCGATCACCGCAACCTCGAGCTGGCCATTTTGATCAGTTGTGTGGGGCGTAAATTGGTGCTACAAGCGCGCACTGAAGAAGAAGTCTGGGCGGCAAAAAATATTCTGGGCGAAAATCCTGCCATTGCAGGTTTTTATTCCTATGGCGAATTATCGCCCTATACCCCCAGTGGTCGTTGTGAATTGCACAACCAAACCATGACCATCACTGGCTTTTGTGAAAAATGTTAAAGTCTTTTCTTTGAACCATGGATATACACCCTACATTAATTGCCCAAGTCAAAAAACACATGCCGGAATCTGCCCAGTCTGATTCTGACTTATTGGCTTTGTTGCAATCGATTTCTCACCATTATTATTCCATGGAACGGGACAAAAGGTTGACCGAACATGCTTTTGAAGTCAGCGAAAAAGAATACCAGGAGTTATTGAACGACCTGCGTCGTGAAAACGACCTCAAACAGCAGTCCATTTCCAAAATTAAGGCAGTTACCCTGGCGCTGGACGCCAATTCCAATACCGAGCACCGCGAAGGTGAAGACCTTTTGGACGTGATTCAATTTTTAGAGCGCCAAATTGTCAAAACCAAAATCCTGGAAGAGGAATTGCTACAAGCCAAAGAAATTGCAGAGTCTTCATCCAAAGCTAAAAGTAATTTCCTCTCGGTGATGAGCCACGAGATTCGGACACCGCTGAATGCCATTATCGGTTTTATCCATTTAATGTCAACCGAGCCTAGCCTTCCCGCTCAAGTAGATTACATCAAAGCCATCAATATTTCTTCGCAGAACCTGTTGAACCTGGTCAACGACATCCTCGATTTTTCCAAAATTGAAGAAGGTAAAATTGAGTTCCTCTACTCCAAAATCAACATCCGCACACTCATCCACGAAATCAAACTGGCGAACACTTTCCGAGCGAACGAACGGGAAAACCGCATCACGGTGATGTTGGATGAGGATTTACCTACCTATGTACTGGGTGACGAGGTGCGTTTGAGTCAAATTCTCAACAACCTGATTTCCAACGCTATCAAATTCACCCATCGCGGGCAAATCCGTATCGAAATCCACAAATACGCGGATTGTGAAAACCACCATCAAATCCAGTTTGTCATCAAGGATACCGGGGTTGGCATTGCCCCCGAGGCCAAAACCCTCATTTTTGAGCGCTTTACCCAGGCCAATTCTGAAATCGACCGACAATACGGTGGTTCTGGACTAGGTTTATCCATTGTCAAAAAACTTCTGGAATTGCAAGGCAAGGAAATTTCGGTAGAAAGTGAACCCGACAAGGGCTCCACGTTTACTTTTTGTATGGATTTTGGGAAGTGTACAGAAGAGGAAATGGTCCTTTCTGCTCATGAAGACAAAAGCAGCCAACACCTCGCCGGGGTTAAAATATTACTCGTTGAAGATGTGTACATCAACAGTGTGATGGCCAGAACTATGCTCAAAAACTGGAAAGCCGAAGTGGATCTGGCGGAAAACGGGCAAATCGCCATCGAGATGTGCATGCAAAAAGACTACGATGTCATTTTGATGGACCTACAAATGCCAGTCATGGATGGCATTACGGCTACTACCAAAATCCGGGACTTTGATCCCTACATCCCCATCATCGCCCTCACAGCTTCCTCCTCCTACGAAACACAAAACGACATCAAGGCTTGTGGCATGGATGATTTTATTGCCAAGCCGTTTAACCCCTATGTGTTGTTTGAAACGATTAAGAAGCGGGTAGTGAAAGTATAGAAAAAAGGTAACTATATAGCAGCCGCCTGCGGCGGAATTTTTTACCACAAAGGTACAAAGGCACAAAGACACAACATTTTAGAGCTTAATGTCTTTGTGCCTTTGTGCCTTTGTGGTAAAAAAAATTGAATGTGAAATCCACCGCAGGTGGATGGGTGCTAAATAGTTACAAAAAAAGAGAAATTTGAGGTTGTTTGACTACCAAAAGCTTGATCATCCAACAACCTCAAGCCTATTCAATCATTAGAATCTTGCCGTCAAACCCACCAGACCATTCATACCCAGTACCGGATAATGTTGCCAACGTTGGCGGCGGTTGTCCATCAGGTTGTTAAGGCGGGCAAAAAGTCCAATGTTATCGGTCAATTGGTATTCAGCCCCGGCACTTATATCCAGGAGTGGATTCAAACTGCGCGATTCATTGTTGGTAGTGCGAGCGGGTACTCCGTTTTGCAAAAACAAATCTGCTCTTACTTTTAATTTTTCATCCAACAACCTTACGACTGCGCCAACATTTAAAGTAAGCGATGGCAAATGCCAGGGTTTTTCCTCTCTTTGCAGGTTAAATACATTTTGGCTGAAGGCCGCAACCAAAGCCACATTGTCGAACAATTGGGTCGAAAGTTCGCCACTGATGGTGACAATATTCGCCGTGTCGTACAATACATTAAAGCGAGGAATGGAGTCGCCATTGGTCACAAACAAGGCCAGATTGTCAACGGTTTTGTAGCCCACTTGTCCCCGGTATTTGACGCCTTTGAACTCACCTTTGATCCCCCCAAAGAAATTGTAGTAGAAGGAGTTGCGGATGTCTACCCGCGAAGACAAAAATGGATTGTAATCGGTCAGGTTGCGGAAGTTGTTTTTTTGCAGCCCACCTTCAATCCCCGCGAATGCAGTGATCAGGTTGTCCACTACATTGACCGATGCTTCGAGATCGGGATAAATGTAGTACTCATCCGCGTGAGAAGCGATATTGGCCCCTACTTTGAAGCGGAAACGATCAGAGTGGAATCCAAAATTGGGCTTGAGGAAAAAGTTGTTCAAACTTTGGCTGGTCGTGTCATCGTATCCGGTAAAGTCGGTTTGTAGAGTCACACTCAATGGGTGCTTTTTGTCAAACCATTTGGTACCGGTCAAAGCCAGGTCGAAACCCGTTTCCCGCGCAGCGTAGTTGTCCTCCATCGCATACAAGTCCACACTGGCGCTATAGTTGAAATCCGCTACGGTTGGTTCACTGTTGTATACTTTGGCCTTTGCGTAGAAGGTGTTGAAGCGCTGCTTCACGTCTTTGGCATCGTAGCTCAATTGAGTCGGAAAATCGTCATCAAGGTCATTGTAGCCATAAAAATGTAAGGTGTTAGACTTGAATCCCACATCCCCCAACAGCGAGAACCCCTTGTCGGTTTTGTAAATGGCATTGCCATTGATCTCGGTGGTGCTGAATCGCTGGTTTTCAACTTTTTTGCTGTTGTCCGCAGAGTAATGGTTAAGGTCGATGCCCACGTTCAGATTATCCGTAGCCACAAAATCGTGCGATCCATCAAAATAGAAAGCCCGAGGGAAACCCATCCCACCTTGTAAATAAGTCCGGTACACATCTGCCTTAGGGTCGGTACGCCATTCCAGTGGGCGGATTTTTGGCGCAGGGTAATTGACATTCAATGGTTTAGCCAGGATGTTATAGAACTGCCGACGATTGGCCGTGTCTATTGGAGGCAAAACGGGAGGCACTACAAAACGTTCTGCGTCGATCAAACGGGCATTGAACTGCTTGATCACGTCGACCGATTCAGTGGGTAAGTTTTTTTGAGCCATACTGGCGCTGCCGACGCAAAGGAATAAGGCGGCCAGAAAAATATATTGTTTGTACATGATTGTTTACACTTTAAAAATGAACATTCAATTGCAGATTTCGATATTTCGGATTTCGGAAAGCTCCAAGCCTGAAAACTACCGAAATCCGAAATCGCAATTCCGAAATATTAATTTC
>JAAFHQ010000574.1 GCA_013298445.1 Chitinophagales bacterium
TTCTGCCAAAGTGTTTTTATGAGTAGGGGAGTACACATAAATGTTTTCCAAAGGAGCAAGATCACTGCCCTGGTAACTGGTTTTGAGGGGCTGAATATCCAGGTAAGCCAGATTGACACTGATGTTCCGGTTTTGGCGGATGCTGCGCAGCGTGGGGAAATCCAATTTGGTGCAGATGCCCACCCCGGCCTGAATAAAGGTTTGATGACTACTTTGTGAGGAAGAAAGGGGAGCACCTTGCTGAGCCAGTTTACTGATTGCGGTTTTGCTGCGATCACTGGTAATGCGATTGAAGCGGCGTCCCGGCTTCAGCCTTATTTTTACCTCACCCGCTTCGTCCGTTTTTTGATTGTGGTAATACAAACGAACGTGGACACTGTCACTAGGGAAACCCATTACCGATTGGCCTTCATTGTCCCCTTCTTGCATGAGCGCCAGGCCATTCAACACGTTTTCCAACAACAAATCATCTTGCCCTTTGGCTACCTTAAACAGCGATTGCCCCAAGGCATCTGGCAAACGAATGTTGAAACGTTTGCTGCGCGTCGTGCGGGTATTGAAGCTGGCACGGCCAATTTTGTTGAAGGTGCCCGGTGCCGGAGAATCATTGAAATAGAAGGTTTCATCTTCCAGTTCGGTTTCCAGCGTGTATACGGCCAACCTTTGCAAATGATCGGTAGCTGGGTATTCATAATCCTGCCGCAAGGAGAGACTCAAGGAGTCGAAGCGCAAATCGTCGTCGTCATCAAGCGAAAAGTCACCAAGCGTGTCGGTATTAAAAAAACATTGTGCGCTGATGTTGCCGAGGTACGGATCGTGATAGGCTCCTGCCAATAAACGAGTTCCATTCGTAGTGTAGATTGAGTCGAGTAGCAAATTGGCCGATTCAACACTCAGGCTATCAATTTCCTGTACCTGGGTGTTGTCTTCATCAATCAAATCCTCCCCAATGATGGTGCCATGTTGGCAAGCCGCCAGCCAAATGGCCATGACAAAAAAGAGCAGTAAGTCGGTTAAATTTCTCACATTCAATTATTTTTGAGTTCAATAATGAGCATACAATCTCCTGGCTGAGTAGCGGGTCAAAGCTGTCAGTTCGAATGCAGATATAGCAATGCTGGGGGCTGGCAGGTCAACACCTGCGAGCCGGGCATGGCAATACCAAATGAAAATTAGGAGAGGGTTAGCGGATCAAAATGAGATCGCTGTATATTGAGCTTGTGAGAGTCTGGGGCGTTTGGGGGTAAAGATGGAGTAAGGTGCTCTTCTGGTTGTATGGAATTTTGTCAGATGCGTTACATTTTTTTTGTGGCGATAAACTATGAACATGAAAACAGTCTATTTAGTGTTGATTTTTAATGCTTTACTGCTTTTGTCCGTTCGGCCTGATTTAACTGATTCCCCCGCAATAATTGTTTTGGGCACCATTCAGGATGCAGGTTCGCCCCATGCGGGCTGCACGAAAGACTGTTGCAAAAGCCTTTTTTCAAAACCTGACCCTACTCGGATGGTGGTTGCTCTGGGCTTGATCGACCCCGCGAACCAACTGAATTTTTTGTTTGAAGCAACCCCGGATTTACCCCGACAAATGAAACTGCTCAAAACCTACAGCCCTTTTCGCCAGGAGGAAACCCCCAATGGAATTTTTTTGACCCACGCTCACATTGGCCACTACAGCGGGCTGATGTACCTGGGCCGGGAAAGTATGAACGCCAAGTCCACTCCCGTGTTCGCCATGCCCAAAATGCGGGAATTTTTGGAAAAAAATGGCCCCTGGAGTCAATTGATCAGTTTGAAGAACATCGCGATACAAGGACTAAAAAACCTGGAATCCCAGCGTTTGTCCTCCAATCTTCAGGTTACCCCTCTGCAAGTGCCGCACCGGGATGAGTTTTCTGAAACGGTGGGGTATCGCATCGAAGGCCCCAATAAATCGGCCTTGTTTATCCCCGATATCGACAAATGGGAGCGCTGGTCTTTGGACATTGTGGAGGAGATCAAAAAGGTAGACTACGCTTTTTTGGATGCCACTTTTTACGACAACGCCGAACTCAACTACCGCAATATGTCCGAAATACCCCATCCTTTTGTGGTGGAAAGTATGCAGCGCTTCAAGGATCTTCCAGCCTCAGAAAAGCAAAAAATCTATTTCATCCACCTCAATCATACCAACCCTTTGTTGAACCCGAAGAGCTCCCAACGGAAGGAGTTGAAGAAAAATGGGTTTCAGGTTGCCCACTTTCGGCAAATTGTTCATCTTTAGAGATGCTCTTAACATCAAAAACAGTAGTTACTCATGTCACAACAAATAATCAAGTATTTTTTTACACTCTGCCTTTTGGTATTGGCTCAACTCTCCTGGGCGGTATCCCTACCAGCCGTATTTTCCGACAACATGGTGTTGCAACAAAACTCCGAACTGATTATTTGGGGTTGGGGCAAACCCATGGAAAAAATCAGCATCAGCACCCCTTGGGATGGCAATACCTTCAATACCGAAGCCACCAATCAAGGCACCTGGTCGGTATCTGTCAAAACGCCTGAAGGCAGTATGACGCCCTACAACCTTACCATCAAGGGCTACAATGAAATTGTGCTCAAAAATGTATTGATTGGCGAGGTTTGGCTCTGTTCAGGACAATCCAATATGGAATGGTCGGCCAATATGGGCATCAACAATGCGCAGGAAGAAGTCAAACAAGCTAAATATCCCAAAATACGTTTTTTTTCGGTGATCCACCGAACCGCTAACACCCCACAAATCGATCTGGAAGGGCAATGGGTGGAGTGTAGCCCGGCGAGTATGCAAAACTTTAGCGCTGTCGCCTACTTTTTTGCCCGCAAAATACACACCTATTTAAAAATCCCCGTTGGACTGGTCAATTCCAGTTGGGGGGGAACTCCCGCGGAATGTTGGATGCCCTCCGAAGCCTTTGAAGGCAATGACCTGATCAGCGCAGCTGCCAAAAAACTGGAGCCCGTACCTTGGGGGCCTACCGAAATTGCACGCATTTACAACGCGATGATTGAACCGCTCACTCAATTCAAAATTGCTGGAGCTTTGTGGTACCAAGGGGAATCGAATGTATCTACGGCCTATGCCTACAAAGAAACCATGACGGCTTTGATCAGTAGTTGGCGCCAAAAATGGGGGCAGGAATTTCCCTTTTATTACTGCCAAATCGCTCCTTATCGATATGATAATCCAGCCGAAGGTGCCGCCCTACGCGACGCCCAACGCCGCACCCTCAATGTACCCAATACGGGCATGGTGGTAACCAGTGATATTGGGGATACTACTGATATTCATCCACGCAACAAACAGGATGTGGGCTTGCGCCTGGCCATACTGGCATTGGCAAAACATTACAAAATTAAAAGGTCCCTAGATGAAGAAGGCCCCTATTACCTCAGCCATCGGGTCAGTGCCAATCAAATGCTGGTCTATTTCGCCAATGTAGAAGGTTTGAATTTCAAAGGAGACAAAATCACCCACTTTGAATTGGCCGGTGAAGATGGCGTTTTTCACCCCGCCGAAGCCGTAATCAACAAAGATAACATCGTAATGGTGCAATCTGAAAAGGTGCCCCGACCTACCATGGTGCGTTATGCTTGGGGCAATACGGCTACGCCGAACTTGTTCAATGGGGCGGGGCTGCCGGCTTCGTGTTTTAGCTCGAAATAAAGTTGAGAAGGTTGAGAAAGTTGAGAAGGTTGAGGCTACCGCAGCGACTTGAACAAGATCTGTGCCCAAGTCGCTGCGGTAGCCTCAACTTTCTCAACTTTCTCAACCTTCCTCAACTATGTTAAACTTTCCCCACCACTAAACTTCACCCCATTTTCCTCGTCTTATTCCTAAAGCCCATCATTATGCAGCAGAAATTACTTTTATCGCTATTATTGGTTCTTTTTGGATGGAGCGCAAGCTCGGCTCACAATCCAGTATGGACCCTGGATATTGCACCAATCCTCTACAAACATTGTACCCCTTGTCACCACGATGGCGGGTTAGCCCCTTTCCCACTAGTGACTTATGAAGACGCCTACTTCAACCGTTTTTCAATTGAATACTCGGTAAAGACCGGAAAAATGCCGCCTTGGCCGCCCGATCCCACTTACAGCCGTTTCGCCCACGAGCGCCTGATGAGCGCCGATGAAATCCACCTGATCCAGGAATGGGTAGCGGGAGCTGCCTCCTACGGCAACCCCAAGGATGCCCCCAAGGCCCCGGAATACAATAGCGGCCCCCTGATCAGCACGCCGCAATTGAGCCTGGAAATTCCAGAATACACCATTTCGGGTGAAAAGGACGTATACCGCTGCTTTCCCATTGCCAGTGGAGTCAATGTCGACAAATACATCACTGCTTTTGAATGTGTACCTGGAAACGGTCAGATCGTGCACCACGTATTGGTGTACGCGGATACGGCCAAAACGGTACTGACCCTTGATGCCCGCGATCCTGGGCCGGGCTATACCAGCTTTGGAGGGGTTGGCTCGCAATCTGCGGTGCAAATTGGGGCCTGGGTGCCTGGTAGCCAACCAACTATTTAT
>JAAFHQ010000575.1 GCA_013298445.1 Chitinophagales bacterium
ACTGGCAATGGAAAAAATCAAAAAGGCGGGGTCGAGAAAAATGGTGCGCTCCTGGTAAAAATAGGCCGCCAGGGCACCTAGTGCTAAGTAGCCACAAAGTCCTAAAATCAGTACATGCCTTGCTTGCATAACTTTGTTTTAATACATTTTAGGGAACCAAAAATTGTTAAACACCAGATCATTCCCTTTCCTCCAAAAAATATTATCCTCGGGGCGACCGACCTGCCGCACCAAAAACTCATCAACGTAAACATCCTTGATGTTCATGTCTTTGTATTCAAGTTCCAACTCCACAGTAGCCCCTGCTCGACTGGCGTTGATCGGAAAAACGACCAGCCCCCAACCGTTGTTGTCCAGCACCTGCAAGTCAAATTTGCAGGCATTGTGTACAATCAGGCGTCTATTGCCCGCCACGTCAATTTCGTAACCTTTGAAGTTCATTCGCGGGCGTTGGTCTTCGCCCAGGTAAACCCACACCGAACATTCGTTGTTGGCTGCTGGGGTTTGGAAGGTCAAAAATGGTACCTGTTTCCGGCCTTTACCTAAAAATTTCCTTTGCCCCACAAATGCCCCCTTACCTTGATAGGTTTTGGGCGACTTCAGTTGGTCAAAATTTTCGTAATAAAACTGATAAGTGCTATCGGGCAACAAAAATCCATCCCGCTGAAAACCTTTTTGTAAGGTACCTTCATAACCTCCTTTGATGTCTTGCCGCCAGGCATTGATGGCCTGATCAAAGGCATCCAAGGGCAATTTGCGCAACTGCACCAGCGAATCTTCGTAGAGCATCTCGCTGAAGCGCAACAAATAGCTGGTACCCTGGGTCGTAGAAAAATACTGGCCTTTGTCCAACACGACCAAAAAGGGCTTGTTGTTGGGTAAGTCTTTGAGTACTGGAACTGGCCGATAGGGCAACATATCCAGCGGAACCCGTTTGATGGTCTGTGAAAAAGATGTACGGCTCATTTGTACCCCCATATTCCCAAACCCATATAGCCAAGCTGGCAAAGTTGCCAATCGTACCGCATTACCAGGGGCGTCCACAATGAAATTTTCCGAACCTACATGAAAATAAGGCATCGGCAATACCGCCTGATAGTCCAATAAATTAATGTTTTTGAACCAATATCCTGGAGCACTTTCAAATTGCTGGCGATCGTAGTGGGCCTCGTCTTTCCAGGGTTTGATGAACGAAGCAGTGGACATGAAGTAGGATTCCATACCAAGTATCAGCAAGGCGCCCCCAATCAATACTACGCGGCGTGTACCTGTCCAAACCTGCGCTTTTTGGTACAACAAATACCACAACACAATCCCCCAGCCGTAATAAAAGGCCCAAGCAAAACGCCCCTGCCCTCTAAACTGGCGGAATGGCCCCAGGTAATCAATCAAAAAATCGAGCCCCGGCAATACAAAAGGCAAACCTAAGGAAACAACCAGCATCAGGAGAATGGCGGGAAAAAACAAACGCAAGAAACGAGGTGCCAAGTCTTCAGTTTGAGGCAGTAACTTTTTGCGCAGCAAAGGGATAAAAAAGGCAATAAACCCAATTACCCCTACCAGTCCAATGTATATTTCACTTTCAAAAGTCATGTTGCGGATGTCCACCACATTTTTATCTATCCAGGCCCAATAGGGCATTTGAATCGCTGTAATGATGCCTTCCCAACGTGCCCGATAATCCAAAAACCCAAAGGGTGTGGGTGGTCGATCCGTCACTGTATCCGTGCTCATCATCCAAATTTGAATGAGCATGAAGGGGAAAATGACTTGAATGCCATAGTGAATTCCCAACCGGATGACTTCTTTCCAACTTTTGTTCTGCAAGAAGGTAAACAGGAAATACCAGCCGATCAGCATTCCCGCAATGGCCAGGTAATACATGTGGATCAGCCCATAGACGCCAATGACAACGCCAATAATGCCACTAATCAGATATGATGGCTTTTCTTCAAAACGCAACAACAAATAAATGATCAAAGGGATCACAAAACCATAGGACAAGGCATAGTGTGCAATTGGCCTAAAATGCTGCGGCGACATCAACATAATACCCAATGCAGCCAGTGCCGCAAACCAGGGCGCTACTTTCAATTTGGTCAAAATCAAATACAACAACACCGCACAAAGCAAAAAAGACAGCACAATCGCGATGTTCATGATGGCAACCGTATGCTCTGAGATATCAACAATATTTTGGCTGATGAATTTTAGCGTGTTGGCCAAAATCGGCTGGCAATCTGTATACATGATGTGTTCCCCATACGGGTAGTTCATCCCCTCAAAATGCGTGTAAGTGGCATCGTGTTTGACGTGGTAATAAACCGTAAAATAGTTTTTATAGCCGTCGCCATAAAGGTTAAAGAAGGTATTATCGGGGTCCGTTAAATAGGGTCGATAATGGAAAAACAAAGCAGTAGCCGACAATAAAATAGTAAACAGCAGGCCTAAACCTTTATGTTGAGTCATGATCCTCTGATTAACAGGGTAAAATTAAGGCAAAAATTCCACGAGGCAATCGTCCACGTATACATTCTGTAACCCCGGATTGTGAATAAAGCAACGCACCTGGTTTTCAGGGGCGACCAAATCCTTTAGCGGCATTTCCAAACTCAGTTGTTTCCAGCGGTTGGTGCCCATGTCACTCCCCAATACATTGACCTGATCCACCTTAAGCGGAGTATTTTCGGGACTCCAGACCTGAATCACTAGAGCCGCAGCCGTTCCCGCATCGGGAATCAGGACATAAGCACTGAAACGGACTTTGGAAAATTTCAAGGCGGATACATTTTTAAACTGCTGGATAAAGGCTGGGCTGAACTCCAGAGCATTGCTCATCCTACAAAATGCCTTGCCACTGTGGCTCACTTTGCCCAATGACACGTTGGCATTGTATCCAAATTGGCCTTCAAAATCATTCAGGAAGGCAAATTCACCCAAGGCTGTTGCTTCTTTTTTGCAAGAAAAAGCAATTGTGAATACTAAAAAAAGAGCAATCACAGGTGCGCTATATCTCATAAATCACTTCATTTAGCTTTAAATAATCCATATTTCAAAATACAAAAAATCGCTCGAAAGCCATCCTTCCAGCCAATTTTTTTACCCTCTTCGTAAGTCCGGCCATAGTACGATATGCCCACTTCGTAAATGCGAACCCCTTTGATGCGGGCGATTTTGGCCGTAACTTCTGGCTCAAAGCCAAATCTTTTTTCAACCAAATTCAATCCCTGCACCACTTTGGTATTGAACAACTTGTAACAAGTCTCCATATCCGTCAGGTTGAGATTGCTGAAGAAATTGGAGAGAAAGGTCAGGAATTTATTGCCTATTGAATGCCAAAAGAACAAGATGCGGTGGGGTTTGCTGCCCATAAAACGTGAACCATACACCACATCAGCAAAACCTTTCAGGACCGGTTTCAATAGGTCGTTGTATTCATCCGGGTCATACTCCAGGTCGGCATCCTGGATGATCAGGTAGTCGCCCGTAGCCCGCTGAATCCCGGTATGTAGTGCAGCACCTTTGCCTGCATTTACCTCGTGTTTAAAGTATTGCAGGATGAGTTCAGGGTGTTGATTTTTGAACCTAAAAATCGCCTCCTCTGTGTCATCTTTGGAACAATCGTTGACCAAAATGATCTCCTTCTCAATGCCATTGATCAAGTTTACCGCAGCAATTTTATCCAGAATCAGGTGGATGGTTTTGCCCTCATTGTAAGCGGGTACCACAATCGACAGTTTTTTGATCACCACAGCATTATTGTTCATTAAAAGCTTCCAGTTTAAGTTCGTCTACCAGAATCGGCATTACCCCTCCCCCATTCCAAACGGATACGCCGACCCGATCAAATGTTGCCTTGGGGGCTTTAATGTCAAAAAATAAAGTTTTGGTTTCTCCGTCGTTGAGGAAGCGGTACACCCGGATTTGTTCCGATTTCAGGATTTCTCCACCATTGTAAAAAATCAACAACAATTGTGGGCTTGACCAAATGTTCCAATCCTTGGTGCGGCAGCGAAAAGTACCACTGGCCCGGAACCAGCCTGCATCTCCGGTAACGAAGGGAACCGAGTATGAGGCCAGGCTTTGTACACTTGCGTTCAAACAGGCACTGCGCTGACCTTCGATAGGTGGTAAATCACAAATGGCAGTTGAAGTATCCTGTTCAAAGTTTTCGTACACCAAATTGCGTACATCTTTGCGTACGCCATAATAGCCAGGTTCGTTGGTATCCAGCAGTTTAAGGGTTTCGGTATCGGCCTTTTTAAAACGTCCTAGAACATTCCAATAATAAGCCCGGTTCACCTGTTCGGGAACAAACAAGCCGCCCCAGTGGGCCTGGTGAATCCACCATATATTGATGTACACAAAAACCAGGGCTATTGCGCCAAAAACATATTTCCAAATCCGACTTTTTAAACTCGCTTCAACAAATGCAGTCAGGGGAAAGGCCAAAATGGGGTAAGCTTGCACCATCGCCCTTTGCCCCAAACTCCCACCGTACCACCAAATGTCCCAGGCAAAAGCAATGTACATGAACAAAAGGCTAA
>JAAFHQ010000576.1 GCA_013298445.1 Chitinophagales bacterium
AAGGAGTCAGCTCGGCCTTCAATACTTCGGGTAATGTATTGGCCTTCGATGTGTTTTTCAAATTCCAGGATTTCCAGTGCAAGCGCGTGGTAATTGCCAGCTTTTGCCCGGCTTTTGGCTTTTTCCAACATATCCAAGGATTGGCGGTACAAGCCCTTGTTGTAGAGCACCCGGGCATAATCCACCATTTCGCGGATTTGAATATCGTTGGCATTTTTAGTACTCAGTAGCCGTAGGCTGGTCAGCAGTTGCTTGTATAAATGCGCTTTGAGGTTGGAGAGTTGGCTCTTTTTAACATCAGGGATTTTTTTCAAAATAACGTCCTCCTCATACTCGCCACGTTTTTCCAAAAAATCAAAAAGTTGCAGAAACAGAATGTCTTCGGAGGACTGATTGCGTTTCACAAACAAGCGAAAATGCCTCTTTTCGGCCCGCGTAAGGGAGCGGATCAACGCCACAAGGTCATCAGTTTTTTGTTTAGGCATTGTAGATTCGATTTTATTAATCGACTAAGAGTCAACAACTTTTGGAACATAATGTTGTTTACCGACTTGTACTAATTTTTGATTTTGATTTTAAGCCGCTTAACCAACAAAATATCTTTGAAGACAGCAAACATACAAAATCCGCACCAATGAGTAGCAACAGGATTTACATATTTGATACCACCTTAAGGGATGGGGAACAGGTTCCGGGGTGTAAGTTGAACACCGAACAGAAAATTGAGTTGGCATTAGCCCTGGAAAAACTGGGCGTTGATGTGATCGAGGCGGGTTTCCCTATTTCCAGTCCTGGTGACTTTGCATCGGTGGAAGCCGTTTGTAAAGCCGTAAAGGATCCCGTGGTTTGTGGACTTTCCCGATCGGTGGAAAAAGACATCAAAACTGCCGCCGAGGCTTTGAAATACGCCAAACGCCCCCGTATTCACACGGGCATTGGAACTTCAGACTCGCACATCCTCCACAAATTTAAAGCAACCCGTGAGGAAATCATCGAACGCGCCGTTGCCGCTGTAAAATACGCTAAATCCTTCGTTGAGGATGTAGAATTTTACGCGGAAGATGCTGGCCGTACCGACAATGAGTACCTCGCCAGGGTAATCGAAGCCGTGGTGGCTGCTGGCGCCACAGTTTTGAACATTCCTGACACCACGGGGTATTGCCTGCCGGAGGAGTACGGCCTCAAAATCAAGTACCTCTACGAGAACGTAAAAGGGATCCACAAGTGTACACTTTCCACCCATTGCCACAACGACCTGGGTTTGGCTACTGCCAACTCGATTGCCGGGGTGCAAAACGGAGCTCGGCAGGTAGAATGTACCATCAATGGGATTGGGGAACGTGCCGGGAACACTTCATTGGAAGAAGTTGTAATGATTTTGCGCCAGCACCCTTATCTTGGCTTCACCACGGGCATCAATTCCAAGTTATTGAACCCTACCAGCCAATTGGTCAGCGATCGGATGGGTATGCCCGTACAGCCAAATAAGGCCATCGTAGGCGCCAATGCTTTTGCTCACTCTTCCGGTATCCACCAGGACGGGGTTATCAAGCAGCGGGAGACCTACGAAATCATCGATCCACTGGAGGTGGGGGTAGACCAGTCCAAAATTGTGTTGACCGCCCGCAGTGGTCGTGCTGCCCTGGCTTTCCGTGCTAAAGAAATTGGCACCAACCTGACCAAAGACGAATTGGACATCACTTACAGCAAGTTTTTGGAGTGGGCCGACCGTAAAAAAGAGATCGACGACAACGATCTGGTCCACATTATTGCCGAAGCCAAAGAATTGGCAACAGTTGTTTAACTAAATATTACCAAAATTTTACTTTGCTTTAAGAAGCATTATCAGTTTTTCATTCGTTCTTTAGGAAAGAAAAAGGTTTCCCATTTTGGTGTTGCCAAAAAGGAAACCTTTTTCTATTTATTGCGTCTAATGATTAAACCCAAAAGACAACAGTCCTTTACTGACAAATTATTAGTATCCCATGGAAAAGAAAATTGCCATACTTCCCGGCGATGGCATCGGCCCGGAAGTAGTTGAACAAGGCGTCAAAGTGCTGGAAGCCATTGCTGACCGATTCCATCACCAATTCCGATTGCATTATTTCGATATTGGGGCCGCGGCTATTGAAAAACATGGTACTCCCCTACCCACTCATACGCTTGAAGGTGTGCAACGTTGTGACGCCATTTTGTTTGGGGCCGTTGGTGATCCCAAATACGATGACCAAACCACCGTACAAACCCGCCCAGAACAAGGGCTGCTGCAGTTGCGCAAAAAGCTGGGCCTGTTTGCCAACATTCGCCCGGTGCGCACCGTCAATTCCCTCTTGCATCTATCTCCTCTCAAAAAAGAACGGGTCAAAAACGTTGATTTCATCATTTATCGGGAACTGACGAGTGGCATTTATTTTGGAGAAAAAGGCCGCAACGCCGATGGTAGTGCTTATGATGTAACGACTTATCACCCCCGTGAAATCGAACGCATCGCCCGCTTGGCCTTTAAACAAGCGAGCAAAAGACGGGGTAAATTGACCCTCGTTGGAAAAGCCAATGTGTTGGAAACTTCCTTGTTGTGGCGGGAAACGGTGGACAAAATGGCCCAAAATTATCCGACCGTAAAACTGGAGTACCTGAACGCCGACAATGCGGCGATGCAAATCGTATTGAATCCCAAAGAATTCGACGTCATCTTGACCGATAATTTGATTGGAGACATTCTTTCAGATGAAGCAAGCGCCATAACTGGATCGATTGGTTTGCTTCCTTCCGCTTCGGTGGGTGATGGCACTCCCCTCTTTGAGCCCATTCACGGTTCTTTTCCACGGGCTGCGGGTGAAGACATTGCCAACCCCATTGCAACCATCCTTTCGGTAGCGATGATGTTGGATCATTTCAAATTGTACGAAGAAGCCTCCGTAGTTCGCCACAAGGTGCGCAACGCCCTGGAAAAAGGCATCGGCACGGCGGAATTGCACCTGGATACGGTATACTCTTGCTCCCAAATGGGCGACATGATCGATCATTTGATTACGGATCATTATGATCTGGCGCACAGCATCAGTGTCATGGGGGAAAGGGTGGCGACGATTATTTGATTGAAATTTTTAGCTGTAAGGGAAACTTCTTTGCAGCTAAAAATTTATAGATAAGGATTTTTCAGGGGATCTTGTCGACTGTCCCAAACGAAGTGAATAACAATGAAGTTTCCTTGGATTTTATAAAAGAGACTGATGAATTTGTTAATTCGGCCTCTTCGAATTGTTTTGATTCGAGTAGGTTGACCACTTTCTGGGTAATGTTGTAATCGATCTAATTTGTGATACAAAGCATCAATAAATTTATTGGCTACCCGATCTGAAAAATTGGTTATCAAATAAGCTTCTATTTCAAGGATTTGCTGATTGGCTTTAGGCTTCCAAACTATTGCTTTTGCCATGATTTAAATTGTTGAAATACTGCATCGTTTGGAATCACATCGCTCATGTCATCATCGGAATTTGCTTCTTCTAAAGCCTGCAATACTTCGGGAGGCAAATCAGACAGGTTGTCCTCTTTTTTCAGCAACTCAATGCAATTTTGTAACATTTCTTGGAGTAGTTTTTCATCATCAACTTGTGCAATCATGCTCACAAATGTGCCCTTAATTTCCAGAATATTCATGTTTAAGCATTTTTAACAAAAATACATTTCTTTAAACTATTTGTCAAGTTTTTCGAGTTTAATTATTGAACACCCGGGCACAGGACTAAAGCCAATCTATATGGCCACAGCTCTATAACAAGCGATGAATTTCCCTTTTTCATCCAAAAACAACACTAAATGACAGGCTCCTGAAGCATTATAACCTGCGCTGTAAATCAATGGAGGAGTTTTGCATTGACTGGCCAGCGTGGAGTCCAATTTGGTCGGATAGAGATATCTGCTAGTAACTCCCGCTCCAATACTGTCCCGGGGCTCTCCGAGTAAATCAACGAAATCTTGACAATATTCTCCTCTAATGAGATGGGCAGCAAGCAAGTCACATAACATTTGTTCTCTTTGCTCCAACTGAAGGGCCTCAAAAGTGTATGGATCTTCTTTTTTCAATTCTTTTGACAAATTCAAACCATGCCACTTGTCCAAAGAAAACTTTATGGCTTTTACACT
The DNA here is from genome assembly GCA_013298445.1 of Chitinophagales bacterium. Classification (GTDB taxonomy): domain Bacteria; phylum Bacteroidota; class Bacteroidia; order Chitinophagales; family Saprospiraceae; genus Haliscomenobacter. Next base: position 4,150 of record JAAFHQ010000576.1, read on the forward strand.
GCTAAATTCGTGTAAGCCGCATTTGTTCTTTTGGCAAGCAAAAAGAATGAACAATGCAATCATTAATAACCAATTGGATCTGGAGTATTTCATCATGGTCAATCTTTAAAATTAAAAAAGCAGCACAAAAGACACCAAGCGAGAACGTCGTCAACGTCCAACTTTGTGCCCTTTGTGCTGCCTTTGTGCACTTTGTGAAAATAAAAACCTCGCGCTACTTCAAACTCAACTTCACCTCACTCTCCTTCCCATCTTTACTCAGCACCACCTTGTAATCCCCACGCGGCAAATACATTTTGCCATCTTTCGCAGCTTTTAAGGTCGTAGGCCGTTCATCATCCTTGCGCGCCTTATTGAGTTTCTGTTCCATCACCGAAGCTTTGTCAGCATCCATGGT
>JAAFHQ010000586.1 GCA_013298445.1 Chitinophagales bacterium
CACGGCGTGATGAATACCGACAACATGTCCATCCTTGGGCTCACCATAGACTATGGCCCCTATGGTTGGCTGGAGGGCTACGAGCCAGACTGGACGCCCAACACCACCGATCGGGCCCAGCGCCGTTACCGCTACGGCCAGCAACCGGCTGTCGTCCTGTGGAACCTGGTGCAATTGGCCAACGCGCTGATGCCGCTGGTCAAAGACACCATACTTTTGGAAGCCTCCCTCGCTGACTTTCAACTAAAATTCCCTAAAAAATACCTGGCCATGCTGCGCCGCAAACTTGGTCTGGCCATAGCTCAGGAAAACGATGCCGAACTGGCGGAGGAATTGGAAAAATTGCTCGCCTTTGCAGAAACGGACATGACCATTTTTTTCCGAAATTTGTCGATGGTAACCAAAAAGGGCGACTTATCTGCGAACGAAATTTTCTTCGAAAATTTGCATGCGGCAATGTACCAACCCGATGAACTGAATGAGGCCTTGCAGCAAAAATGGAAAGAATGGCTCGACCGCTACCTGCAACGTCTCCAACTGGAATCAGCAACAGACGAAGAGCGTCGCAGCGCCATGAACCTCGCCAACCCCAAGTACGTCCTGCGAAATTACATGGCTCAATTGGCCATTGATCAAGCCGATTTGGGTGACTTCAGTTTGGTGGATGAGTTGTATCAATTGCTAAAAAGGCCATATGATGAGCAGCCAGAGATGGAGAAAAAATGGTTTGTAAAGCGGCCAGAATGGGCGCGGAATAAGGTGGGCTGTTCAATGCTTTCTTGTAGTTCCTAGACCCATACTAAAAACAAAATATAACAAATTCCCCAAATAAAGGCCTCTCAGTTTCACCATTTTCCACAATTCTTCCTTAATTTCCGCCGCAAATACCAAGTACCATGTCTGAGCAAACGCTACTGGGAGTGGGTTCCCGTGTAAAACACCCTGCATACGGCGATGGGGTGGTGATTCGCCTACACGCCGTGGCCTACGACATTTGTTTCAGCCTTTACGGCATCAAACTGGTGGGCAAAGACTACGACAAAATGGAAATTGTGGAAGCCATTCCCGCCGAAGATCCGGTGAGTTTTAGCGCTGCTGAAAAATCGCTGATCAAAATCCTCCGCACCTACCTCGATGGCATGGAGGAGGTCCCCATCGGCGACCGCTGGGAAGGCGGCACCCTGATCCTGCAACCCGCCGACAAAAGCCTCAAAGCCAAGGAGCTGCCCATCGAAGATTTTTTCCACAAAATCGTGATGACCCGCGACCGCCTGCGCGTACTCGAACAACGCATCAACAGCAATGCTCAGCTCAGCGACGCCGAAAAAGTCAACCTACAGCAGTACATCACTAAAATTTACGGCAGTTTGACAACTTTCAACGTCCTTTTTCGGTATAAAGAGCATTACTTTACTGGAGAAAAAAGTTAACAATGAAAATCGCCCATACGGTTCTTTATTTACTGGTCATTTTTGGATTGAATTCCTGTTTTTTTTCGGCAGAAAATCCTTATACGGCTTTGCCTCCTGGCGTTTGGCGGGCGGTACTCAAATTGGAAAACAACCCAATCAACCCCAACCCTCGAGGGGAACCCCTGCCTGATAAGGTCAATTTAAAATTTGAAGAAGTCAGCAATGGGGAATTGCCTTTCCTTTTTGAAGTAAAGTACGTAACGCCGGATAGCTTTTACATCGAAATCATCAACGGTGAGGAGCGGATCGTGGTAGATGACATCAAGATTGGCCGCGACAAAAGCCAGGCTAAGGATACCATCCTGATCAACTTCCCAGTCTTCGATTCCTACATCAAGGGTTACTTTTTGGAAAATGCCATCGATGGCCAATGGGTGGTGCGCAACAAGGAGAATTACAGCATTCCCTTTGTAGCCCGCCACGGACGCGATTATCGTTTCACCAATTTGCGCAAAGAACCTGTAATGGACGTGAGTGGGCGTTGGGAGACCACCTTTGAAATTGGTACACCTGACGAATACAAAGGCGTTGGCGAATTCAAACAAAACGGCAACTACCTGACTGGCACCTTTTTGACCGAAACGGGCGATTACCGCTATTTGGAAGGCACTGTACAAGCCAATAAATTGTATCTTTCATGCTTCGACGGTACCCATGCTTTTTTATTTGAAGGCAAAATTGATCCCAAGGATAGCAGCATGATTGGGTCTTTCCGTTCTGGGCATTTGTACCAAACCAGTTGGGAAGCCAAATTCAATCCCAAGGCCAAACTGGCCGATGCCAATAGCCTGACGTACCTCAAATCCGGTTACGATCGCTTCGATTTTTCTTTTGAAAACCCCGATGGCAAAAAAGTCAGCCTCAAAGATGCCCGCTACAAAAACAAGGTCAAGATCATCCAATTGATGGGCACCTGGTGCCCCAATTGTCGGGATGAAACCGCGTTTTTGGTGGAATACCTAAAGGAACATCCCGATCAGGATATAGAGGTGATTGCCTTGGGCTTTGAACGTCACAAAGACAAAGAAAAGGCCATGGCTGCCCTGCGCACGTACAAGCAGCATTTCAAAATGGACTATGAATTGCTCCTGGCCGGGAATTCCGACAAAGCCGAAGCCTCCCAGGTTTTACCCATGCTCAACGCTGTGCTGGCCTTCCCAACCATGATCGTGGTTGATCAAAATGATCGGGTGCAACTCATTCATACGGGCTTTTCAGGGCCAGCCACCAGCGAATACAAGCAATTTAAATCGGAATTTAGCCGTTTCATATCGCAACTTTTGAACAATAAATCCGTACAGCAATAGCGAAACGGAATTTTTAGTCTTTTTTCAACACCAAACAACCTAGAAACCGAAAAGAAAACCATGGCAACTAAAAAAATAGCACTAGCTTACTGTATCGACAACCTTCCGGTTGCAGAATCGCTTTATAAGGCATTGAGCCAAACATCATATAGTGTAAGCCACTATTACTGCAAAAAAAATGCGGATGAGGCCACTCTGGCTGAACAACTGCGCGACTTTGATGGAACCATCTTGCTGCTCATCAGCGATAATTTCCTGCGCTCGGAACATTGTATGAATCGTGCGCTGCAGTTGGTGCAGCAAAAAACGGGCAACATTCTGCCTTTGGTCATCGATGGCCGCACCAAGGATGAAGCCAGCGGCCAGTGGATCAGTACTCCCACCAAATTTGAACGCATTGGCGACATCATCCCTTATATCAATTACTGGCAGAACAAATACCTGGACCTACGCAGTCAAAAGCGCAAGTTTGAAGCCGAAAACGAGGCCGACAAACGTGAAGAATTGAACGAAAACTTGCGGGTACTCCGCCAGGTTTCCAGTGAGGCCAGTGAATTCCTGCGGGTACTGCGCAATATGCGCTACTACCAGTTCAGCGATTTTATCGAAAACCACCTGCGGGCTTTCTTTGAATTTGTGGAGGATTCCGCAGAGTGGTCTGCGTTCAAAGCCAATGTGCCCAATTTGAGTTTCCAAGCCGATGGGTCGGCAGAAGTGGAAACTGAAGCAGAGACAATTGTGGCGGACGCACCAACTGAACCTGAGGCACCTGAGTTGCCCATCGTTGAATTACGCCAGGAACCCGAAGTGGAAGCCAAGCCAGAAGAGCCCGCCGTTCCTGAGGAAGAGCCAGTCGAAGCAGCTGAACACCACCACGAGCCCGCCGAAACCCAAGAGGAATGGACGGGTGCCGAACTGGCCGAAAACCTGGAAGACCTCGGCGTAGTCATTGCCGAACACGCCGCCATTGCCAACGAAGAAATTCCGCTGGAAATTCCTGCACTGGAACCAGAAATAGAAGTCAGTGCCGAAGCGAGCATTGATGAAGTAGTTGAACCAGAAACGGCCGAAGTTGCAGATACCCAAACCGACACTCCACTGGATGCTCCTGACGCACAGGCGCATGAAGAGTTAGGCATTGAAGCAGCAAATGCTGAAGAGGAAGAACAGGATGAGGAGAATGAAGATGACGACGACGATGATGACGACGAGGAAGAAAGCAGTGACCAGGTAAGTGACCTCATTCGCGAAGCTCGGGGTTTGGTCGCATCTGGTCAGGTGGAAGCGGGCATCAATTACATGAAACAAGCGATTAAAATTTATCCGGGCAGTGCTGAGTTGCATTACTTCTACGGCTTGATTTTGGCGCAAAATACCCGCGACCTCAACGGGGCATTGGAACAATTGGCCCTGGCTACCGAAATTGATCCCGATCACGAAGCTGCCTTTTTCCTGCTTGGCGAATTGGCCGAGCTCCAGGGCGATTTCAATGCGGCCCGCAAACACTACGAGCGGCTGATCGACATCAACGACGAATTCACCGATGTGTATTACCGCTTAGGTACCGTGTTGCAAGCCAATTTCCCGGAAGAGGTGGAGTACGCGGCCAAATGTTTCAAAAAAGCGGCCAAGCGCAACCCTGGCAATGCTGACGCCCATTACCAGTATGCCTCTATCCTGGCCGATGTGATGGGAAAAACGAAA
>JAAFHQ010000058.1 GCA_013298445.1 Chitinophagales bacterium
TCGGAGAATTAATTTTTATGGTTTGGCTGTTGATCAAAGGTTCAAGGCTGAAAGAAATTTAAATAATGCGAATAATGGGGTGGATTTAATTATGGATTTTGAACGAGTCACGTTTACTAAACTTTTAAAGTTTAGTAAACGTCGATCCAATTGCGCGATAGCTTTGGGATAAAAAAGAAAAACTATAACTTAATAGCCCTTATTTGCGCCCAAATCACGATTTGAAGCGCCCACTCAAACCATTCATCGTAGGTTTGAGCATCATTTTAATTCAATAGCTTCATGCAAAAAAAATTAAAAGCCCTGAGCCTGCTGCTGCTCTGCTCAGTGGTATTACTTGGGCAATCTACCTCGGTAAAAAACCGCATCAAAAGTGTCGAAAACGGCCTTATCCCCTACGTGCCAGTGCAGGGTTTTCCCGCCTGGAACATTTACGAGCGGATGAAACATTACAAAGTACCCGGGGTCAGCATTGCAGTGGTCAATAATTTTAAAGTGGAATGGGCCAAGGGCTACGGTTTGGCGGACACCTTGAAAAAAACGCCAGTTACGCCCCAAACGATGTTCTCCGCAGGCTCCATCAGCAAGTTGGTGATGGCGGCGGCGACCTTCCAATTGATCCAGGAGCAAAAAATCGGCCTGGACGAGCCCGTCAACCAGTACCTCAAATCCTGGAAAGTTCCGGAGAACGACTATACCCGCCAAACGCCGGTCACCCTGCGTATGCTCTTGAGTCATACCGCAGGAACTTCCCAAACTTCTTATTTTGGTTTTACGCCAGACAAAAAAAATCTGCCCAGCATTCTCGATATTTTATCCGGCCAACCCAATGCCGAAAGCCGGGGGGTAGTGGTCAACAGCGAGCCCAAAAAGGAGTTTCGCTACTCTGGCGGCGGCAGTATGATCGCCCAAATGGCGCTGATGGATGTGAGTGGAGAACGGTTTGAAGTCTTGTGTGACCGTGTTTTGTTCAAGCCTTTGGGCATGTCTCAAAGTACCTTTGCGCAGCCGCTACCTGGCAAGTTTCAGGCGCAGGCGGCCTGGGGTTACTCCTACGCATCCTGGTACGAAGGTATGCCCTACGTGTATCCGCAACAAGCGGCCGCAGGTTTATATGCTACCCCTAGCGATCTGGCCAGTTTCCTCATTGAAATCCAGCAGGCTTTGCGTGGCCAGGGGAAAGTGCTGAGCCAGGCCAGTGCTCAAACCATGGTAACGCCAGTGGCGAAAGTATCCGAAGGCGGTTTTCGGGAAGAAATCGGCGTCGGACCATTTTTACTCCAGCGCATCGACAATCAGGATGCACAGGGTCGTTATTTTGAGTTCACCGGGGTCAACGCGGGTTTTGTAGCCTACCTGATCGGCAACATTACCGAGGGGTATGGCGCGGTCATTATGCTCAATACCGGAGACGATTTTAATGGTCTGGGCAAAGAAATTCGCCGGGCCATTGCCCAAACTTACGGTTGGCACAATTTTTTGCCCTCATCCATTCAGCCGAAAAAATGGACGAAAGCGGAATTGGAGCGGGTGGTAGGGCGCTACCGACTGGGGCCGGATGAGGTGATGTCATTCCGCAGAGAGGGGGATCATCTGATTCAGGTCATCAACGAAGGGCTACCGATCCCTTGTTTCCCCATTGCCAAAGACAGCATTGTGCTTACTGATTTCAACATCAAAGCGCATTTCCGCTTCGATGCACAAGGCAAGGCCATATCCTTTCAGTCAGCCTACCAACCGAACGCCATCCCCCGCATGGCCGAAGACGAGTTCACACCCACAGAACTGATCAATGCCCAAAGGCTGCCAGAGGCCAAAGTCCTATTCCGCACGCAACAACTCAACGTGTATCAAATCACCTACAAAATTTACGAACTGCTGAATCGCAAGCCCGTCGGCAATTTTGCAGCCGCAAAAATGTTACTGGAACTGGCCGAAGAACAACACCCGCAATCGGCGATTGTCTTTGCGCGCTGGGGCGATTATCACCTTAAAATGCAGGATCGGGCAGCGGCGATTCTGGCGTATGAACGGGCGAATCAGTTGGATCCGAGTGATGAGGGGGTGGTGAAGGTTTTGAGAGGGTTGAAGTAGAGGGTTTGATGGGATTTTCAATTTCCGCCACCGCGAGTGGCAGAAATTGTCCTTTTAATTCTCGCACAACTGATGCGAGAATTAAAAGGACAAAAAATCTTGCTCGATCTTTTTGAAATCGAGCACTCTTTTGCAGATATTATTGCCCAATTATTCTTAACTGAATCTTGCTTGATAGGAGTTTAGCTGTAGCTTTGCTTCTTCCTGACTTAGCCCTTCGTCTTGTAAAATCTCCTGAATGATGGTCTTCACATCTTCCACGGGCAAATCCACTAGAATAGCCGTCTTTTCAAAAGAGAACTCTTGAAGACTCCAGAGTTTTTTGACAAACTCGCGTTTTTCCAGGGCAATGCCTTCTACAATGCCTAGTTCTCGACCTTGTTCCAGACCTTGTTCCAGACCTTGTTCCAGACCTTGTTGCTTCACATCTTCCAGAATAGCTTCAATAAGTCCCATAGATTTACCTGCTTGTGTTAATACCATCAAATCTTGTTCAAAAATAGCCTCAATTTCTGAATTTGTAAAGGGCAAATAGAATTTTATAAAGTTGATGATCAGGCTGATTTTATCCCTGGGGATATTGCGCATTTTGAGCCTTTCAATTAAGCTCAGCTTGAGGGCACGAAGCGCCTGGTCATCTTTAGGTTGGTCTAAATATTGCCAAGCAGCTTCCATAATGGCTGCAAAAGGATTCGGATTTTGACTCAATTCGGCTGGAGAGTGCTCGCACAAAACATAAGTGTTGAATTTATAAACCAACTCTGTACCAAAAAAAGAGGCTCGATATTCCTTAAAATGATGCTTGTGTTCCCAATCGGTGTAAATAGCTAACGCTGTGACTGGTCGTTGAAATTTATCGCCGATGCGATAAACACATTCATACATGCGACGATCAAAAAAAGGATCGGAATAACCCTGCACTTCTACATGGATCAAAAACCAAACTTCTTCGCCATCTTTTAACCACACTTTAATGAGCTTATCTGCATGCCTACGACGACTAGGGTTTTCAGGCAACAACTTTTGCAGCTCGGTATCTAGAAACTCAAAACCGCGTTCAAAATCAATTAAATCTGCATATTCGGCAAAGAAAAACCGAATGAATTCATCGATTAGGCTTTCAATAATGCCTTTCCATAGAGCGTCTTTTGAAATGTGCATGTGGGGGAATTTAGAAGCACAAAATAATTTAAAGTTTTATTTTAAAAAATAAAACACAAAAAAATAATTTCTTTTACACTTCCTAAATGCCCCTGATATTAAAACTTTTCCATTGTAAACTTTTGGATGTATGATCGAGTTACACTACTTGGTAATGAAAAGCGTCCCCCCTCAATCCAACCAATAATACCTCCAATTCGGCACCTTTGCCTCAAAACTGGCAAAATGCCCAAAAACCAGATTGCAGTTAAAACTATAGGAAATTATTTTGCCCTGATCGAATGTTGAATGGTCTACAATTAGAAAAAATATTCTAATTTTGTAGGAAAGACCGGGCACAAAGCGTAAATTAAGTTTCGATTCACCAGAAACAAAAGAGGGCCATGCGCAAATTCTCTTTGAGTAAAGAAATGTACGCTCAGATGCTGGATGGTTTGAATAACCTCTACTTCTCTGACAAACTGGGCTTTAGCAATGACCTCAAATTCATTGCCAACGATTACTGGTTGGGAGATACTGCGGTTATTGAACAACTACAGCTCCGCAAGGGGCTTTGGGAAGTCAACCTCATTTTTGCCTACCCTTCTGCACCAACCCGGTTTCTCAAACGCCGCATTACTGCCCACGCCAGCCCCCAACGGGCTGCTCAAATGGCTTTTTACATGCGTCGATTGGCAGCTAAAGACCAACGTGGCACCATAAGTGTTAACATTGATGATTTTCATTTATCCTTAAATTGAACCTGAAATGCCACAAATCGGCACAAAACAACGAATCTTGGACGCGTCTGTGCTGTTGTTTAATCGAGAAGGACTGGCCAATGTGCGTTTGCAGCAAATTGCCGATGAAACAGGTATCAGTGTAGGTAACCTGGCTTATCATTTCAAAAACAAGGAAGCAATTGTTACTGCTGTATATGAATCGCTATTTGAGGAACTCAAGCAAATTTTATCCACTTATTTGTCTCAGCCCAGTCTCAGCGACTTTGACGATCAACTGCGTCGGTACTACTCCTTCTTTCGCAAGTACCGTTTTTATTTGATCGACCTTTTTGAAATCGAGCGCTCTTTTCCCGATATCATTGCCCAGTGGCACGAGTTTGTGGCCAAAATGATTTTGCAAATCCGCCGCCGAATTGAATACAGCATTAACCGGGGTATTTTTGTGCCTGAGCCTACCAAAGGTTTGTACGATACCCTTAGCGATAATATCTGGATGACCATCACTTTTTGGATCCCTCAACAAGTACTAAAAGGATTACCCTTGGATGAAAACTCCTTTAAGAGCGCCCTCTGGATCCAATTCCAACCTTACTTCACCGATAAGGGCTTGGCAGAGTACCACGATACCATTGCTCCCATTGAAATTGACCGTGGAAAATAAGATTAGAAAAAAGTTTCTAAAAAAATTAGAAATTATTTTCTAATCCAGGAACAATGGTTATATTTGCTATCATGGCGAAACTTCCGTCATTTGTTTTGACATTTTTCCTGATCGCAAAAAATCATTACCATGGCGAACATACTCTGGCTCCAGGGCGGAGCTTGTAGTGGCAATACCATGTCGTTTCTCAATGCCGAGGAACCCACAGTGGTGGAGCTCATCACTGATTTTGGCATCAATATCCTCTGGCATCCCTCCATCGGCCTCGAAATTGGGGATCAAGTTCATGATCTACTGAATGACATCCTAGCCGGAAAGGTTCAACTGGATATCTTCGTGTTCGAGGGTACCATCATCCAGGGGCCTAATGGAACTGGAACCATGAACTACTTCTCCGAACGCCCGATGCAAGATTGGGTGAAAGAGCTGTCCAAAGTGGCAGGGTACGTCGTAGCGATTGGGGATTGTGCCACTTATGGCGGGATTCCGGCAGTTGCGCCCAACCCGAGTGAGTCTACCGGGATGCAATTTTTAAAAACCCACAAAGGAGGATTCCTGGGGCCAGATTACGTCTCCAAAGGTGGCCTTCCCGTCATCAACATTCCTGGTTGCCCTGCTCACCCGGACTGGGTCACTCAAATTCTGGTGGCCATTTCAACTGGTCGTATCGGCGATATTTTGATCGACGAGTACCATCGTCCCAAAACCTTCTTTACCGATTTTGTACAAACGGGTTGCCCCAATGCGATCAGCTTCTCCCAAAAAGTAGACGGTGGATTTGGCAAACGCGGCGGTTGTCTGTTCTACGAAGTAGGTTGCCGTGGCCCGATGACCAGGGCAAGTTGCAACCGCATCCTGTGGAACCGCACCTCCAGCAAGACTCGCGCCAATCACCCTTGTCTGGGTTGCACCGAACCAGGATTCCCTCATCACGACCTGAAAAAAGGAAGTGTGTTTAAGACCTTGAAATACTTGGGCTTTTTGCCACAGGATGTTCCTGCGGGCACCTCCAAACTGGCCTATTACACCCGTGCAGGCTTTGAAAAAGTAATGGGTGGCGTAGAAAAAGTAACCGGCACCAACAAAGTCCATTTTGACACCTCTAAATAATCCATCGTCATGTCAGTAATGAAAGAATTAAACATATCTCCCGTAGGTCGTGTGGAAGGCGACCTCGATGTTAAAGTCTACATGCAGGATGGAGTGGTGACTCGTGCGCATACCCAGGCTGCAATGTTTCGGGGATTTGAACAAATTATGGCGGGAAAAGACCCCCAGTCGGGTTTGATTGTTACCCCGCGTATTTGTGGTATTTGTGGAGGCTCCCATTTGTATTGTGCTTCGTCGGCACTGGATACGGCCTGGAAAACCCATTTACCGCCTAATGCACTTTTGCTGCGTGCCATTGGGCAAGCCACTGAAACCATTCAGAGTATTCCGCGCTGGTTTTATGCCATTTTTGCGACGGATATGGCCAATAAGAAGTTTGCCAACAAACCTTTGTACGAAGAAGTAGTACGTCGTTTTGCTGCTTATGTAGGTACTTCTTTTCAAAAAGGAGTTACCGCAAGTGGGCGGCCAGTAGAAGTATACGCCATTTTTGGAGGTCAGTGGCCACACTCCTCTTACATGGTTCCAGGAGGCGTAATGTGCGCCCCTACACTCAAAGACATCACCCGGGCTCACGCCATTATGAATCATTTCCGGGTCGATTGGTTGGAAACAGTTTGGTTGGGTTGCTCCATCGAGCGTTACATGCAGATCAAATCCTGGGATGACCTCATGAATTGGTTGCACGAAAACGAATCGCACCACAACAGCGATTTGGGGCTTTTCCTACGGGCTGGCATCGAATTTGGATTGGACAAATTCGGCCAGGGTGTAGGTAAGTTTATGGCTTATGGCACCTATTTGCACAAGGATATGTACAACAATCCTACGGTAGAAGGCCGTCAGGATGCCGTAATCAGCCCCGGTGGTTTTTATGATGGGGCCAATTTTTTCAACCTGGATCACCGCGAAATCACCGAGCACGTCAAACACTCCTGGTACAAAGATGTAGCAGCAGCTCACCCCTGGAACGAGCCACTGCCCACCCCTTTGCCTTCACAAAACCTGGAACAAACCGACTTCAACAACAAATATTCCTGGTCAAAAGCACCGCGCTACACCGGGCATGCAGCTGAAGTAGGTCCATTGGCCAGAGTGATCATGAATGCCAATCCTGGCAATCAATCTCACCAAACTCAGGATCCTTTATTCCTGGATATCATGAAGCGGATGGGGCCAAGTGTATTCACCCGGGCATTGGCGCGGGTGCATGAAGCGCCACGGCTTTACACCTTCATCAACGATTGGTTGAGCCAAATCAACCTCGACGGCGAGTTCTACGTCAAACCTCAAGAACGCGATGGCCGCGGCTGGGGTGCAACCGAAGCTGCTCGCGGTGCCTTGGCCCACTGGATCGAAATCGAAAACGGCGTGATTAAAAACTACCAGGTTATCGCACCGACTACCTGGAACGTAGGCCCCAATGACGAATCGGGCAATTCTGGCCCAATTGAAGCGGCATTGGAAGGTACCGAAATCGAAGATCCACACGATCCCGTAGAAGTGGGGATGGTGGCCCGTTCTTTCGACTCCTGCCTGGTGTGTACCGTACACGCTCATGATGCCAAAACAGGTGAAAAACTGGCGAAGTTTAAATTGTAATAAAATCGATTACCTATAAGTTGGAACCCGCAATTTTTGCAAAAAGATTGCGGGTATTTTTTATTTTTAGAGGATGGAAAAAACCGCGATTTTAGGCTTTGGCAATCCAGTGCGCAGCGACGATGGCATCGCTTGTTTTGTAGTCGAGAAGCTACAGGAGCACTGGGGCAATCACGAAAATTTAAGCATCCTGGATATGGGTACTTCTGCATTTGAAGTCCTTTTTCAATTGCAGGGCCACTCCCGGATCATTTTTGTCGATGCGGTGATCAATACAGGCGAACCCGATGGCACCCTTTATCGCTTACCCGCCGAAGCAATTGCAGCTTCTATTCAGGATGATCCCATGGTGTTTTTGCACAGCCTGAAATGGGATCAAGCCTTATCCTACGCCAAAAAAATCCTGGGGGCTAACTTCCCCTCGGATATCAGTGTTTATTTGATCGCGGTGAGCAATACCCGTTTGGAGGTGGACCTAAGCGAGGAAGTAAAAGCTGCCGGACTAAAAGTTGTGGACTTGATCAATCAGGAATTGTTGACGGAGTTGGGGCAAGCCAATCTTCCCGCTTTTGAGCAATCTACAAACGCGCTCAATTAATCCTACCATGAGCCAGGTAAAACTCAGAACACAACACCTCCTGATCGACGCAGCCCTGGCTGCAGAAATCTTTGGGTCCTCTGCCCAGGTGCACACTGTTTTTTATGCAAACCAACAATCATTGCTACTGGCCCCCATGGAGGATGAACTTTTTGCCAAAATCCACAAAACTGCCTTACAAATGCTCAAATCCCGAAATTTGCAGGGTGACAAGAGCATTTCCTTGCAAGAACTGATCATCGACCACGATTTGGACGATAGTGATCGAGATTTGGAGTTTTCCCATCAGCCAGGCATTCAAATGCTTCAAGTAAAATTTTAGTATGGTTTCCATTTACGCCAGTACCGAAATGCTCGACACGATCAAGGGCATCATCGCCACGGAAGATCGTTTGCACGAACTCGTTGAGGTAAAAGATTTTCTGCAAGAAAGGCCCGAACTGTGTGGCTACAACCTGATTGTGCGCCAAGACCACATTGCGCAGGTAATCGATTGGCAAAACGTACTGCCCCCTTATTTGCTCCCCGAAGAGATTGCATTTAGTTCGAATAACTTGCTGGCGCTGGTTTACGCCAAATTGGGCAACTATGAGCGGGCTTACCAGTTGTTGAGCGACAATGGGCTGTTGTGTACTGAAATTGACATCGTCAACCGTTTGCAAAACGGCATCCCTACCCCGCCGGAAGTCCTGAACTCGGATCTCAGTCCCTTTGAAGAATACCGTTTTTGCCACAATGCGGCCATCTTGCACCACTACGCGGCTACCGAGGCCAGTTTTGATCCCAATAAAGCCCGCTATTTTTACCGAGAGGCGTTGAACAGTGCTCCCAATGGTGAATTTTACGCCTTCACTGCCAAACAATACGTCGCTTTTTTGCAGGACATGGAAGAGCCTGAAGTGGCGGAACATTTGTTGGATGATGCCATCAAGGAAGCCCTATCCGACGATGCCAGGATGGAACTCAGGGCGAGTTTGTCCCAGGTATGGATGAAAAAATTGGTAGCCCCTTATGATCCTGCTTTGCTAGAAAACCTCAAAAACACCCTCTGGGAAAGCCTGCAATACTACCAAAAACAAGGCCGCAGGGTAGAAGAAGCCTTGCTGTTGATTGATGCCTCCTATGTTGCCAATCTTTCCAAAAGTTTTTCAGAATCATTGGGTTACATCAATAAGGCGCTGGATATTCTGGGGCAAGAAGAACTTCCCGAATTACAAGCCAATGCGCATTTCCGACGAGGTGGTTTGTTGTATGCCTGGGCGCAAAAAGGCAATCCGCAGTTTTATCGGGGTGCCCTGGAGAGCTACCAGGAGGCGTTGAAAGTGTTTAACCGCGAAGACAGCCCGGAAACCTTTGCCGAAATTCACCACCACCTGGGGGTCATTTATTCCGAAATCCCGGACGAGGTGCGCAAAAAAAGCATTTGGGCGGCGGTGTCTTCTTCCTCGTTCAACGAAGCCTTGAATTTTTATACCAAAGAGCAATACCCTTATGAATACGCCATGATCTGCAACAATTTTGGCAACGCCATCTCCAAATACCCCGAAGCCATTCATTCGGATAATCTGGAAAAGGCTGCTTTTTATTACAACGAAGCCCTCAGCATCCGCAGCGCTGAACGTTTTCCGCTGGAGCGTACCCTGACTTTGCTCAATTTCCTGGAAGCCTATTGGTACATGAGTTTGGGAGAAAATGGTTCCAATATTGTGCGCTACAAACAGATGTTGGTTTTTGCCGAAGAAGCACGTACCCTTACTGATGACCCAACTCTGATCGCTGAAGCTAAAAACCACTTGCTCAAATTGCAGGAACTGGGTCAAGCCCTGGCCCAAGAAAAATAAGCCATGCACGAAATCTCGCTGGTTCGCAACATTTTCCGCACCCTGGAAGCACAACTTCCCCCCGAGGAATTGGCGCAAGTCCAAAAAATCAAACTTCGGGTTGGTCTGCTGGCCAACGTGGAGCCTATCTTGATGCAAAATGCTTTTGAAGCGGTGACTGCTACCGAGCAGCCGGGCTTCAAGTCGGCGGTATTGGAGATAGAATTGGTGCCGATTCGGATTTTGTGTCCTTCTTGTGGGCAGGAGTCTGGGGTGGAGAATTATCGCTTCCGCTGTGGTTTTTGTGATACGCCAAGTAATGAAATTGTGAGTGGAACGGAGCTGTTGATTAGTGGGGTGGAGTTGAGAGAGAATTAGTTTTTACCTATCTTTGTGGAAAATAGCATAAAATGGCCGTTCAAACGCAAAAAAAACTGTTTACGGTAGAGGATTATTACAAAATGGCTGAAGTGGGTATACTTGAGCCCAAAGATCGTGTTGAACTCATTCAGGGAGAAATTATTCAAATGAGCCCAATTAAAAGTTTTCATGCCAGCGTAGTGGACACACTACAAGATATTTTGCTGTTCTTTCTTCGTGGAAAAGCAATTGTTAGAACCCAAAATCCTTTATTCATTGACAACTTTTCCGAACCTGAGCCTGATTTGACCATTGCCCATTTTCACACCCATAAATACCGGGATCACCACCCCCGTCCAGAAAATGTTCACTTTTTGATCGAAGTGGCGGATACTACCCTACAAAAAGACCGCAAGCTCAAACTTCCCTTGTATGCAAAGGCAGGTATTCCAGAGGTATGGATTGTCAATTTGAAAAACCATAGTGTCGAAGCGTATCGGACGCCTATTGATGGGGCTTACCAGGAGATAAAAGTTGTTAAAAGTGGGGATGTATTGCGGCTGGAAGACTTGGGGCTGGAATTGGAGGTGGAGCGGATTTTTGAGTGAGCTTCATTTTACTTTTTTTACTATAGCCCCCTACCCCCTATCATTCCTCTTCTCAATATAATTCCGAATCCGCGCCGCGCTCTCATAATCTTCCTTTTCAATCACTTTTGCCAGCAAATCTTCCAACTCCTCCAGGCTATATTCAGCCAATGAGCCCTTGCGCTGATGCGGCAAAAACACTTCGGTCAAAAAGCCAGCCTCTTCCACTACATTGTCGTTGGTGTAAATTGGCACGTTGCAACGCACAGCCAGGGCGATGGCATCGGAGCAGCGGGCGTCCAGTACAATCTCCGCCCCCGTTGAAGACTTCATGATGAGTTGTGCGTAAAAAATCCCATCGATCAGGCTATGGATCAAAACCTCTTCCAACTTCGCCCCCAGCGCAGTCAACACCGACACAAAAAGATCGTGGGTCAAGGGTCGAGCAGGTTGCATTTGTTCCATGACAATGGCTATCGATTGCGCTTCTGCCGCACCGATGATCACCGGAATCCGGCGGCGGGTTTCCAGATCCTCTAGGATGAGGGCAAAATTTCCTGGGTGGGAGTCACTTGTTGAGAGGGCGGCTACACCCAGTTCGCGCTTCGTTGTCATGTATTGTTTTTCAACCCATTTTTATAAACTGGCACAATTCTTCTACACTAGCAAAAGGAG
Organism: Chitinophagales bacterium; assembly: GCA_013298445.1. Classification (GTDB taxonomy): domain Bacteria; phylum Bacteroidota; class Bacteroidia; order Chitinophagales; family Saprospiraceae; genus Haliscomenobacter. Next base: position 11,391 of record JAAFHQ010000058.1, read on the forward strand.
CAACCACCAAGCCTTCCGAGCGCAGTTTATAAATGCCGTTGGCCTCTATTTCAACACTGTATTCATTTTCCAGTTCAAGAAACTTTCCATTGTCGACGAGAATGACGATGCCCTGTTCCTGAAAAGCTTGCAACAATTGTTCTTTGGAGGTGCTAGGTTCATTCATGGCTTCAATTTGACATCAGGTTTTCCCAAATGACTTTACCGCCCACAATCATGCACAACAAGGAGGACAAGAGGGTAAAGCGCCAACGCCAGGGGCCCACATCCGCAAGCTTTTGGGAAAAAGGCAGACTGAACACACCCGAAGCCAGCAGCATCCCGGCAATGGAACCCATCCCAAACACTAGTAGGTAGAGTACCGCTGGCAAAGCCTCTTTGATTTCGGTCATGACCAGTAAAACCAAGGCTCCACTTCCGGCCAGGCCATGCACCAGGCCAACGCCGTAAGCCAAACGGTGGTCATGCGCTTCCAGGTGGTGGTGCTGGTCGGCGTGCCACTTCTCGTGTTCCCAGGTTTTGCGGATGCGCTGGACACCCAGCACCACTAGCATCACCCCTACCCCAGCCTCGAAGAAATGAAAGGTTTGTTCAGAGATACCTAGTTTTGCTAAAATCATCAAAACGCCAATGATCAGGATGGTTGAGGTATGCCCCAATCCCCAATAAATTCCATCTTTGAGGGCCTCCCAGATCGTTTTGCGCCGGGTTACAATATTGCTCACCGCCAACAAATGGTCGATTTCAAAGGCGTGTCCGAAACCAACTGCTGCTGCAAAAAACAAAGGAAGTGCATTGATCATACGGGTAGGTTTTAGCGTTGAGCAATTGAAGAATCGAGGAATTGGGCCAAAATAATCCGATGGTTCCCGGTATCTGCGATGGCCACTTGATGCCCATCTACGCTGATGGAAAAAGGCCAGTACAGCGTTTTTTCCGTCCCAAATAAAGTATCCATGTTTTCACTGCCCATGTTGAAATGGGGCTTACCAATCAGGCTTTGCGCTTCGGCATTGTTTTCCGGCGGCAAAACCTCAAAACAGAGCACCCGGCTGTTGCCCGTATCGGCCACCAGGATTCCTTTTTGATGAAAAACGGCGTCGTAACACCAACTCAGGGTATTGGCCTGTGGAAACAATCCGTATTGGTTCATGCCGTTGCTGTCCAGATCAACCTGCCCAATGATCAATTCGGCTTTCTGGGACAGTGCATTTTGCCAGTGCCGCCAAATCAACACCCGGTAATACTGCGTATCAGTGATCGCCATTTCGCCATTGGGGCCAATTTTGACGGCGTAGGGCCAGATGGCGTCCTGGTGTTCGTAGTCACGCTCGTCAAAAGTCGCTTTGCCAATCACGGCGTCGGCAGCGGTATAATTTTCTACTGGTATTTTTTCAAAAAACAAAACCCTACGGTTACCCGTATCGGCAATCCAAAGGCTTGTGCCATCGCTGAATACGCCATATGGCCAGTACAAGGATTGAGCAGTGGGCGCTGTGCCAATGCCCCTCACATTGGGTTGATTCTGGAAAAAATCGGGTTGGCCTAGCACCACATCAGCAGCTTGGCCGTCGTGTTGTGGCCAGGTATGCCAGATGAGGACGCGGTGGTTCCAGGCGTCGGCCACAATCAGCCGTTCACCATCGGACCAAAGGCCAGAAGGATATTGTAAGGTAGCAGCTGAAACGGTAGCACCCGAGTTGCGCCCAGTAGCGTCCATGTCAAGTTGGCCCAGCACCAAATCAGGCTCCGCTTGCTCTGGCAATTGGCTGGCGTTGTGCCAGATAAAAACCCGGTTTTGTCCAGTGTCAGCTACCAGGAGGGTATCTTTAACGAGGCACACGCCCCGTGGTGCCAGCAGTGGATTGTCGGGCGCGCCTTTGAACATGCGCTCATGCTGCACCACCGCGGGTACACTCGGCACATTGGTGGGCAGTCCGGTACCTGCCTTGAGGGTGATGTTCAGTGCGCCGTACTCCATGTCAACAAATTCGGGGCAATTGCTCGCCCAAAGGCATGTTTACGACCCTTTTCCCCCCAATCGAACTGTGTAGGATGACTTGTTTTGGATGTGCTTCAACTACCTCACCGATGATGGCAGCCTGCGCACCATTTTCATCTGCTCGCAGCATTTCCAAGGCGGCATCCGCAACTTCTGGTGCCACAAAGGCCATAAAAATGCCTTCATTGGCCACATACAAGGGATCGAGCCCCAGTAGTTCGCAGGCACCATAAACGTCTTCGGCTACGGGTAGTTTTTTTTGCCAAATTTCTACACCCAGGCGGGTGTCGCGGGCCATTTCATTG
>JAAFHQ010000578.1 GCA_013298445.1 Chitinophagales bacterium
ACCTTCTCAACTATACTAAAATTTCACCCACTTCGCAGTGGACTTTCCAGATTCAATTACTTTTTCAATAAAGCGCATGCCGCGTACACCGTCCTTAACCGATGGGAAATCGAGTAGTGGATCGGGAGCTTCGCCAGCCATACGTGCTTGAACAGCAAGGGCAAAGTTGCGGTAAATGTTGGCAAAAGCCTCCAGGTAACCTTCCGGGTGGCCCGCAGGTACCCGGATATGTGCATTTGCCTCGGGGCTCAGTGGTGTAATTTTGGGGCGGTAAATTTCCTTGGGTTTATCCAGGCGACTGACCAGAAGGGTGTTAGGTTCTTCCTGACGCCAGTACAAGCCTCCCGTTTCACCATACACCCGGATGTTCAGGCCATTTTCTTCACCTGCCGAAATTTGGCTGGCGTGAAGAATACCTTTGGCACCATTGTCAAAATGCAGGAGCACGTTGCCGTCGTCATCCAATTTGCGGCCTTCCACAAAGGTGCTGATGTCTGCGCACATTTCGGTGATTTGCAAACCCGTGATGTATTCGGCCAGGTTTTCAGCGTGGGTACCAATGTCGCCCATGGCGCCAGCGATGCCCGACTGCGTGGGGTCGGTACGCCAGATGGCCTGCTTGTAATTGGTATCCTCTTCCTTGCGGGAAAGCCAACCTTGGGGGTACTCCACCACCACTTTGCGGATTTTGCCCAATTCCCCGTTGCGCAGCATCGCCCGGGCTTGTTTCACCATTGGGTAGCCGGTGTAGTTGTGGGTGAGGGCAAAAATAAGTCCGGTTTTTTCTACCAGGGCTTCCAATTCCAGCGCTTCCTCCATGGTGAAAGCCAGGGGTTTGTCGCATACCACGTGGAAGCCATTTTCCAGTGCCATTTTAGCCGGGCCAAAATGCACGTGGTTAGGAGTTACGATGGACACGAAATCCATCCGTTCGCCCTCTGGCAACAATTTTTCTTTTTCAATCATTTCCTGGTAGCTGCCGTATACCCGGTTGGCGGGCACGTACAGGTCTTCGCCCGACAAACGAGAGCGTTCAGGGTCACTGCTAAAAGCACCACATACCAGCTCGATATGGCCATCGATAGCGGCGCCGATCCGGTGTACTCCTCCGATGAAGGCACCACGGCCACCCCCTACCATGCCCATTCTTATTTTGCGTTTCATGATCCGTAGGTGTTAAAAAGTTCCGGATAAAGATAAGCCTGAGGTATGGTTTTTTGCCACATCCCCAGGCTTAATTCCAAGTTTTTCCCTTAAAAAAAGTGTTGGGTCACTTGGTTTGCAATCTGTAGGTTGAAAGAAGCTGAAAAAAGACTGATGTTAAGCGTTTGCTTTTCCTTTTTTTACCCAAAAAAACAGAATGGTAAACAGTACAATCAATATACCTGGGAATAAGACCATGGTTCCCAAAGTAGCCTGACCGGCTACCAATTCCAGTTCATCACCAGTAAGTCCGGTTGCTGCCGCAGCTGCCTTATCGGAATCAATCCAACGCCCAATAATGGGCTGAAAAATGGATGTAGAGAACATTCCGACTGCACCGATAATCGACATCCCCAGGGCACCACTGGCTGGTATTTTGTCTGCAATAAATCCAATCATATTAGGCCAGAAATAGGCTACCCCAAATGCGAAGAAAATTGCAGCCACATAGGCCATTGCTCCGGTTTGTGTACTGAAAAGAAATATTCCAATAGCAGCAAGAACGGCAGACCCAAGAAGCACCCCGGTCTGATCAAATTTGTGAACAACTTCTCCGCCAAAATACCTACATACAGCCATCAAACCAGTAACCAAGGCCAGAATCAACATGGGTTGAGCGCCACTCTTTGCCAATATCAAGCCTACCCACTGTTGCGGGCCAAACTCTGATATTGCAGTTAACGCCATACAAATCATCATAAAAATGAACAATGGCGAAAACATCGCTTTAAGATTCATGGACAAACTAGCCTCTTCCTTGGTTTTAGCTACTGGCCAATCTTGGCCATAAAACAAGTAAGCATATACCAGGGTAGGAAGTATAATAACCCAAATCTGCGCCTCCCAACCAAAACCGGCATCAGTCATAAATTTTGAAACCAAACTACCGATGACTATGCCTCCAGGAAACCACATGTGAAAACGATTCAACATTTTGCTCATGGTGTTGCCTTCAAAAGCGTCTGCAATCATCGGATTACAAGCCGCTTCCGTGCATCCATTTCCTATTCCGATGAGCAAAGTGGAAATAAGCAATCCAACGTAGCTGCCGGAATAAATAGTCATCAGAATACCGATTGCATGCGCCAAAAAAGCAAACTGCATAATGCGCTTGCCTCCGACGGTGTGATAAACCAATCCACCGATTACCATGGAAATCGGAAATCCGAGGAACCACATGGAGTTAATATATCCCAATTGTTCAGCGGACAAACCAAGCTCTTCACCAAGCTGGGGTAGAATACCCGCCCTGATGCTAAAAGACAAGGCGGTCGTGATAAGGGCAAAACAACTGCCGTAAAAAAGTCGTGATTTGTTGATCATAGCAAGACCGAGTTAAAAGTGTCTGTTGAATGTTGTTTGTTATAGACTTGTGTCAAGTCCGTTTATAGTTTCCGCAGTTTGATGTTGCGGAAGGAGATTCCATCACCGTGGTCTTGCAGACCAATATGTCCTTTGCGGAAAGTGCCAAACTTGGGGTGATCTTTCCACTTGCTCTTGGGTATCAAAGCATTCCATTCGGCAGAACCCATTGTGGTAGAAACCACTTTTTTGCCATTCAGCCAATGTTCTACCAAATCGCCTTTGCACACCAGACGGACTTTGTTCCATTCCCCGACTGGCTTCGCAGTTTGTGGGGTGGCCACATACATATCATAGAGGCTACAAGCCCGGCGGTTTTCAAATTTGGCATCGGGGTGGCAATCATTGTCGATGAGTTGCAATTCTGGGCCAGTCTGCCAAGGATAGCGAATGGACGGATCTTCGTGAATGTGGTAAATGATGCCACTGTTGCCACATTTGGCAATTTTCCACTCAATGCGCATTTCGTAGTTTTCGTATTCAGCCTCAGTGATGATGTCGCCGCCACCACCGACCTGAAAGCCGTCGGCATTTTTATTGGATACATCCAGATACAGGACTCCGTCGGCTATTTTCCAGCGCTCACCGATGGTTTGTTTGTTGTAATTGCGCCAGCCTTTTGTCGTTTTGCCGTCAAAAAGTAAAATCCAGCCAGCAGCTTTTTCGGCAGCAGACAAGGTATTTGGAGCAACTTCTGGCGTAGCTTTTTCTTTTTTCAGCACAAAAGCAGTACCCACTGCAAAGGCTGCGAGGATTACGCACAAGGATAGAAATCTGTTCAACATATGTTTAAGACTTTGAAAATGGCAGAATTGGGTAGAGTTTAAGTGTTGGTGAGTTCATGGAAACAAAACCGATAATGTAATTCGCACACTAAGGTAAGCAATGAATTTTATTTTTTAAAAAGAGTTTTGGACAAAATATTATCATGATTTTTTTTGTAGAAAATACTAAACCATCTTTCTAGTTGACAAATGCGGAAATAGCTATCTTCCCAGCAAAAAAAACATGCAGAAATTTTTTCTGTGCGTGGTGTTCATGAGCCATGCTTTTTTGGCCCTCGCCCAAACAACCAAAGATCCGAATGCGATCATTCAGCCAGATTTGTTGGCGGATTTGAAATACCGCCACGTTGGCCCTAGCAGGGGAGGCCGAGCGACGGCAACCACCGGGGTACGCCAGGAGCCGTTTACCTTTTACCTGGGTGCAACGGGTGGCGGGGTTGGGCGCAGCAACGACGCTGGCAATACCTGGGAAAATTTGTCCGATGGCCAGATCAAATGTGGCTCTATTGGCGCGATTGCAGTAGCTCCTTCCGACCCTTCCGTCATTTACGTGGGTACGGGTTCAGCCTGTCCACGGGGGAACATCTCCGCTGGGGTTGGCGTCTACAAAAGCAGTGACAAGGGTAAAACCTGGGAATTCATCGGCTTGCCCAAGTCCGGTATGGTTGGAAAAATAGAAGTGCATCCCCAAAATCCCGATGTAGCTTTTGTTGCAGCCTTGGGCAACCCCTTCGGCCCCAATCCCGAACGGGGCGTATACCGCACAACCGACGGGGGTAAAAAATGGGATTTGGTACATACGGCTGGAGATTCCACTGGTTGTGTCGACCTGGTGATGGATCCCAGCAACCCACGCATTCTCTACGCCGCCATGTGGCGCGCCGAACGCAAACCCTGGACCATTCATGATGGGGGCAAAAAAGGCGGCATCTGGAAATCGGTCGATGGTGGAAGCACCTGGAAAAAACTGGAAGGAGGGCTCCCCACTGGCCTGTTGGGCCGCATTGGCATCACTGCCTCTCCCGTCAATCCCAACCGCCTTTGGGCCATCGTGATCACTCCCGACGATGCCACTTCGGGCCTGTACCGCAGTGAAGACGCGGGGGATTCCTGGACGCGGGTATGCCGCGACCACCGCCTGCAACAACGCGGTTGGTACTACAGCCATGTCACTGCCGATCCT
>JAAFHQ010000599.1 GCA_013298445.1 Chitinophagales bacterium
TCACTCAGCTCGCAATTTTGGCCTTTTTCTGCGCCGCCTGCAACAACACCCGTCCCTCCGATCCAGGAGATGTGGACACCGCACTCTACAACGACCTGCAAACTCAATTGATCAACGCCAAACCGGGCGATGTGATCAAGATTCCGGCGGGAATCCACCATTTTGACCGACCCCTGTTGCTGGATGGCGTAAAGGGCGTGACCATCCAGGGTGCTGGCAAAGAAAAAACCATCCTTTCCTTTTTGGGCCAAAAAGCTGGAGCCGAGGGCCTCAAAATCACTGCTGATTCGGTGACCATTCAGGACCTCACCGTTACCGACACCAAAGGGGACGCCATTCGGGTGCAAGACGCCAAACACGTGACCATGCGCAACGTAAAAGCCACCTGGAGTGGTGGAGCCAATGCTACCAATGGTGGGTATGGCCTTTACCCTGTGGGCTGCGACGGCGTATTGATCGATCAGTGTGAAGCCGCTTTTGCCTCCGATGCGGGCATTTATGTGGGGCAATCCAAAAATGTGGTGGTTAAAAACTCCTACGCCCACGAAAATGTAGCGGGCATTGAGATTGAAAACTGCACCAATGCCGAGGTGAAATACTGCCGTTCGGAAAAAAATACCGGTGGAATTCTAGTCTTTGACCTGCCCGGTTTACCTGCGGGCAATGGCAAAACCTGCAAAATCCACCACAACAAAATCATCAGCAACAACCACCGCAACTTTGCGCCCGAAGGGAACATCGTCGCCACCGTCGCCCCCGGCACTGGCCTGATTTTCTTGGCTGCCAAAGACGTGGAAGCCCACCACAACGAAGTCATCGGCCACAAAACGATGGGGGCCGCCATCGCCAGTTACCACATCGTGCAACTGAAATGGGACGACAAAAACTACGACCCCTACACCTACGACATCAAACTGCACAACAACCATTTTGAGCGCAAAAAGGCCCTGCCCGACTTGAGCAAAGACTTTGGCAAAATGGTCAACGTGTACTTCGGTGGCAAACCCCAGGACATCCTCTACGATGGCATTCTGGACGACAAACGCCCCAGTGGCAGCAACCCGATGAACATCTGCATCGATCAGCCCCAGGCTGGCCTGCGCTTTGCCAATATCGACGCTGCCAACGATTTTAAAAACATCAACCCTGACCTAAAACCTTACCAGTGCAAATGAAAAAGCAGTTTAAAAAAGGCCGGTTTTTAGCGATTGGTTTTATACTAGTGCTGGTTTTTTGTTTCACTTGCCAAGGCCCTGCTGCCCAAAAAAAAGGCATGGAGGTGAGTGGCCCGGTGCGTTTTGATCCAAACAAAGCCCCTTATCCGAAACTGTCGGACTACGGTTTTTTCACGGGTATCCAACGCGATTTGCAGCCCAATACTGGCGTTTTGCCCTACGAATTGATCACGCCGCTGTTTACCGACTACGCCCACAAAGACCGCTTTGTCTGGATGCCCAAAGGCCAGCAAGCTACCGTAGCTGCCGATGGCCGCCTGGACTTCCCGGATCAAGCTGTTTTGATCAAAAACTTCTATTATCCTGCCGATTTTGCTAAGCCAGAAGCAGATTGGGATGTAGTGGAAACGCGGCTTTTGATGAAAATAAAAGGCGAATGGCAGGCCTTCACCTACGTGTGGGACGACGCCGAAAATGACGCCGAGCTCAACATCGTTGGCGACATCAAACCCGTAAGCTGGCAGGATGAAAAAGGGCATAAACAAAACATTGAATACCTTGTTCCCAATAAGACGCAGTGCAAGAGCTGCCACAATCGGGATGCCATTATCCAGCCAATCGGCCCCAAAGTAGCCAACCTGAACAAGGACTTACGCTACCCCGATGGCAAAACCGAAAACCAGCTGAGTCGCTGGCAAAAGGCAGGCTATTTGGCGGCAGGCGATCATGGCCAGAAATTTGCCAAACTCGCCGCTTGGGACAAACCGGAAACGGGCTCTCTGCAAGAGCGCGCCCTGGCTTACCTGGATGTGAATTGTGGGCATTGCCACCATCCGCAGGGGCCTGCGCACAGTTCGGGCTTGTACCTGCAGGCCGATCAGCAAGATCTGGCGCACCTGGGCTTTTGTAAGCCGCCTGTTGCGGCAGGGAAAGGTTCGGGAGGTCGTCAGTTCAGCATTGTACCGGGGCAGCCTAAGGCATCGATTCTGTTGTACCGCATGGAAAATACCGACCCTGGGGTGATGATGCCGGAAATTGGGAGGGTGATGGTGCACAAAGAGGCGGTGGAGTTGATTCGGGGTTGGATCGCTGAATTGAAGGGAAACTGTGATTGAAAAACAGATCTAAAGCCCCTCCTCGAAAGTTTCAGACTTTCGAGGAGGTCGCAAAGCAGGATGTTGCGCTTAGTGAATCAGCCTACATGCTTAAACTCCTCCAACTTTCGAGGAGGTCTGCAAGCAAGATTTTGCGCTCAGCGTAACAGCCTACAAACTTCAACTCCTCGAAAGTCTGAAACTTTCGAGGAGGCGTTTTAGATTTGTTGTGAATTTTAAATTCATCATTACGCACAATTCAGCGATGGAACTCAAAGCACTCAAACTCTTCATCATCAATCAAGTCCTGCAAACCCAGGACCCTGATGTCTTACAAACAGTGGCCAATGTCCTGAGTGCAGCCCATTCGCCGACTGCCCCATCCGAACATTTCACCCCTGAATGGGAAGTAGAAGAAGACTACCGTTCCAATTACACCGAAGACCGCACCCGTGATTTGCAAAAATCCATCGACGAATTGTTTAATCCATAGACAACAAAGCCATGTTTGAATACAAATTTGTCAAATTGACCACCAACATCTGGAACAACCTCCCCAAAGAGGATTATCAGGCCATCATTGCTGAACACGCTGAAGAAGGCTGGCGGCTCGTGCAGATTTTTTCCAGCATGAGTTCGGCCATGCAAATGAGTTATGAATTGATTTTTGAGCGGCCGAAGACGGACTATGTTTAGTGAAAAGTGAAAAGCGAAAAGCGAAAAGCGGGTACGCCATTTGATTTTCAGCGTGTAACTTTTGATCATTGCTCATTATAATAGAGGATTTGGTATGAAAAAAGTAGTATTGAGTTTGGTATTGGGACTTGCATGTATGGTGCACGGTATGGCACAACAAGCGAAAGTGTTGACCTTGCGGGAGCAGGCAGTCGTACAGGATCGTTGGTTGAAGGAGCGTTGCCAAAACCTGTTGCCCGAGTTGATGCGCAAGGAGGGGATTGATATGTGGTTGGTCATTGCGCGGGAGTACAATGAAGACCCGGTGCTGCGCACAATGTTGCCCGCTACCTTGGTTGAAGGAGCGTTGCCAAAACCTGTTGCCCGAGTTGATGCGCAAGGAGGGGATTGATATGTGGTTGGTCATTGCGCGGGAGTACAATGAAGACCCGGTGCTGCGCACAATGTTGCCCGCTACCTGGTTGTCAGCGCGGCGCACCACCATGTTGCTCATTTTTGACCCTGGGAAGGACAAACCCCTGGAGTTTTTGGCTTGCGCTCGTTACGACGTTGGTGAAGTCTTCAAAAAAGCCTGGGACCCAGATAAAGAGCCCGACCAATGGAAACGCCTGGCTCAACTGGTGGCCGAGCGCAACCCCCAGCGCATTGGCATCAACCTGAGTACCAACTTTGGGCATGCCGACGGCCTCTCGGCTTTCCACCACCAAAAACTCCGTGAATCTCTCGACAACAAATACGAAAAACGCCTTGTTTCTGCTGAACGTTTGGCGGTGAACTGGCTGGAAGTTCGCACACCCACCGAGCTGACCGTCTACGAACAAATCTGCCGCATTGCCCACGATATCATCGCCGAAGGGCTATCTGAAGTGGTTATTCAACCTGGCATCACCACCACTGATGATGTGGTTTGGTTTTATCGGGAGAAAGTGCGGGGTTTGGGCCTCGAATCCTGGTTTCATCCCACCTGTGATGTACAACGCGCCGACCCCAGTGGCAATGAGCAAAATCGCAGCTTTGCCCAACGCCCCGATGCGGCCATCATCCAACCCGGCGACCTGGTGCACATCGATTTTGGCATCAAATACCTGGGGTTGAACACCGATACCCAGCAAAACGCCTATGTTTTGAAACCTGGCGAATCGGCGCCCCCTGCGTATTTGCTTCAGGCCTACCAAAAAGGCTTGCGCTTGATGGACATCCTCACCAACGAATACAAAACCGGACGTACGGGCAACGAAATCCTGGCAGCTACCCTCAGCAAAGCCAAAGCCGAAGGTTTGAATCCCCAGATTTATTCACACCCCATCGGGTACCACGGTCACGGGGCCGGGCCTGCGATTGGCATGTGGGACATGCAGTCGGGGGTGCCCGGCACTGGAGATTACCCCATTTTGCCCAATACCACTTATGCCATCGAGCTCAACAACAAGGTTTTTTTGCCCGAGTGGAACAAGGAGGTGAGGATCA
>JAAFHQ010000580.1 GCA_013298445.1 Chitinophagales bacterium
TTCAGGCAAGCTAAATGGAATCGAGAATATCAATTTCCAGCTTGATTTGGGGGCAGGGGCAGCTAATATCAACTACAAGTCTGTCAAAAAAGGGAAGGTCAGTTTCGATAAAAAAGGCAATTTGAGAAATAGTGATGGCAATAACGAGGTAAGACTAAGTACCAAAAACACGATAGAGCTGGGTGGTTTGAAGTGGGAAGGTATCGAAATGTACGAAACCACAAACATGGGGAACTACGAAGATGCGATTGTGGGGAATAGCCTGTTTTTGGGCAAGATCTATGAGATTGACTATGATAATAAGCGAATTATTGTTTATCGAGCTTTACCACCCAAAATATCTGGTTTCAGGAAACAAGACATGCTGTTGGACAACGGCATCAGACCTGTCCTCGAAGTAGCGTTTGACTTTGATGGACAACAACAACAAGACTGGTTTTTGTTTGACACAGGCAACTCCTCAAATGGAATCATCGGAAATGCCTTTACCTCCAAAAACGACAATTATGGCAAATTCAAAAAGCTGATTGGGTTTGGTGACAGAAAGATAGCCTTAATGCCTAAAATTGACTTGGGGGGCCTGAGTTTCCGCAAAGGGGTAATCGTACTTGAAAAACCCAACAAGGAGCGTTCTCAGTATGCTTTTGGAGGAGTTGTTGGCAACAAAATCCTCAAAAACTTCAACGTAATCATAGACAACCAACAGGGCTGTATTTATCTAAAACCCAATATTGACTAAAAACAAATAACCAAGCCCTACCATTCATCCCCTACGCCTCCTCACCCCTCCATTTGTCCACTTCACGGAAAATCCATTGCCAAGCTGTGTTTGAAAGCAAATATTTGTACCTGAAACCACAATAACTATGGAAGTTACAACTATGAAATCTACCGAACTCATGATGGCCCTGATGCTTTTATCCAGTGGCATGAGTATGCAAAATGATCAGTCCATTCTGGGTAAATGGAAGGGAGAAGAAGACGCATCGCCACAAATCGAATTTTATCAGGAAAAGGATGGTAGCTTCAGTGGCAAAGTCATCAACGACAACGGAAAAAATCCCAAAAACGGGCACCTGATTTTTAAGCAACTCAAATACGACGAGCAAGGCCACACTTACAAAGGCCAAATGGTGCCTCCCGATGCAAAACTAAGCATCAGTGCTACCCTTACTTTTTCTGGCAACAATCGCCTGGAAGTGGTGGGAAAAAAGTTCTTCATGACCAAGGTTTTTCATCTTGCCCGCATCCAATAAACCCAGTTTAACCATGAAAGTGGCAAAACTTATTGGCCTGCTTTGTGTATTGCTGGAGCCTTCAATCGCACTGGGGCAACAAGTTTTTTACAGTCTGGATTCCCTGCTCGTTTATGCTACCGGAAAAAGCAAATCCATCCAATCGGGTGCCCTGCGTTTTGATCAGGCCAAACGAGCTAAATTGGCCGCCATTGCGGGGATTCCAGACTTGGGTGGCGGCGCCTCTTTTACTTACACCAACAACACCCGGCTACCTGTCAACCTGTTTCCTGCCGAGGTATTTGGAGGCGAAAAGGGCACGTTCCGGGAAGTCCAAAGTGGAATCCAGTACGTGAGCAATGGAAATGTGTATGTTGATTTGAAGTTGTTCAACCTAGCCGCTTGGGAAAACCTACACTTGTCCAAACTGAACATCGAAGCTACCCAATCCGACAATCGCATCACCCTGAAAAACCTGCAAAGCAACATTGCTGCCAACTACTTTAATATTGTCAATTTGCAGGAGCAACTCAAAGCTACTCAGCAAAATGCAAGGGTTGCGGATACCTTGTTTCAGATTGCTATCCAGAAATACCAACAAGGTCTTGGAAAACCTCAGGACGTAAATGAGGCAAAGAGCAATTACCTGAATAGCCAGGAAACGGCTCGACAGGTAGAGTTTTTGATCATCCAACAGTACAATTTCTTAAAAATCCTGTGCGATATCCCCGATCGAGACTCGATTTTGATTGGCCAATTCATCGACAATGTCGAAACGCCACCAATGCCTCAAGTTGTGCCCAACCGGCTGGAAGTATTCAATAGTTTGATGAAGGAAAAAATGGCTTGGTCGAGTTACCGCCAAGCCCGTTTTGCCTTGCTGCCTACGGTGTCTTTGTTTTGGTCAAATACCAGCCAACAGTACAATACGCGCTCGACTTTGTTTGATCAAGACGTTCGCTGGATTCCCAGCAGTTTCCTGGGGCTGAAACTGAATTGGAATATCCCCTCATCCCAGGCCATTGCCCAAATTAGCAAAACCCACTACGACTACACGTTGAGCAAGTTGAACACGGAACACCTGCAAAGCAAAATGGAAATTGAGGCCAAACAATTGGTCAACGATTACCGTAAAGCTGTAGCTCAAACCCAAACCAATCGTGAAGTTTTTCGGCTCAAACGAGATACGTACACCAAAAACCTGAGCTTGTACAATGCTGGATTGATTGGTCTGGATCAGGTAATGAACAACTACAACACCCTGGTAAATAGCCACTACAACCTGATTTCCTCTACGATCAGTGTGCTACTGGCCGAGGCAAATATTGCGCTGAACAACAACCCAAAGTAAACGCGATGAAATTCCAGCTATTTCTTGGTCTGATCCTGACTACCCTCTTGGGAGCTTGCGGCAAAGCTACCGAAGAAACCAAACCCATCCGCAAAGATGTGGTTGAAACGGTTTTTGCTTCGGGTGTTTTGGAAGCCAATGGCACTTATCAACTCACTGCACAAACCGAGGGGTACCTGAGCAAGGTCAACTTCGAGCCAGGCGACCTAATTCGGGCAGGAATTACTCTGGCCGTAATCGAAAATCCACAAAATCTGCTCAATACCGAAAGTGCCGCAGCCTTGTACGAAATTGCCAAAAGCAATACCCAATCCAATGCGCCATCCCTGGTACAAGCCCGCAATACCGCGCAAATGGCCAAGCGCAAAATGGAACAGGATTCGATACAAGTAATTCGCTATCAAAAACTACTAGAGTCGAACAGCATTGCCCGCAATGATTACGATAACGTGCTTTTGCAATACCAAACTTCCCAAACCAACTACGCGAATGCACTGGAGAATTATGCCCAACTCCAACAGCAAGCCAAACAACAATTGATCATCAATGAATCCCAAAAGGAGGTCAATCGAACCTTGTCTGGCAACAACGAAATTCGGGCACTCTTTTCTGGCAAAGTCTACCAAAAGTTCAAGCAGCGCGGAGACTTTGTCAAAAAAGGAGATGTCATCGCCACCATTGGAGACCCCAATCTCATTTATGCCAAAGTCAATGTAGACGAAGGAAACATCAGCAAAATTCAAATCGGCCAGGAGGCCGCAGTGCAGCTCAATACCAACAAAGAGCGGGTTTATCCGGGCAAAGTGGCCGAAATCTATCCGGCTTTTGACGAAGCAAGTCAGTCCTTTTTCTGCAAAATCCTGTTCAACGAACCCCTCGAATTTAAAGTAGTCAACACCCAGCTTCAGGCCAACATCATCACCGGAACCCAGCACAATGCCTTGCTGATTCCCAGAAAGTACCTCGATTTTGGCAACCTGGTTACCGTAAAAGACCGGGCCAAACCAGTGATTGTTACCACGCGCTTTGTCAGCAGTGATTGGGTGCAGGTGTTGAATGGCCTGGATGAAAACATGACCATCGTTACCGAAAACATCAAGTAAGACCATGCGCAGCAACATCAATGTCGAAATAGCCTTAACGCACATATTCACCCGCAAGCGTCAGACCCTCGTGGCGGCGCTGGGAGTGACCATGGGCATTGCCATGTACATTTTCAGCAATTCCCTGATGAAAGGTTTTGGAAAGTATTCACGCACCGAAATCTTCAAGGTCACTCCCCATCTTAGGATTTACAAGGATGACGAAATCAGTAAGCCCCTCATTAAAGCAAAATCGCCCCAGCAAGTGGTAATCATCCACAACCCTAAAATTACCACCCTTTCCCGAACCATCATCAATCCATATGCACTGTTGGCGGAGGTAAAAAAGCAGGCCTACATCAGCTCCGCAGCGCCTCAGGTCAATGTAGATGTGTTTTATCAAAATGGAAAAACCCAACTCAAGGGGGTAGCAAATGGGGTGAACGTGGTGGAAGCAGACGCCATGTTCAACATCCAAGCGACTATGGTGGCGGGCAGCTTGAATGCTTTGAGCAACAGCCTAAGTTCGGTAGTAGTTGGCAGCAGAATTGCCAATAAACTGAACCTGGGACTCGACGACAACCTGACCGTTGTATCCTCGGCAGGCGTAGTGAAAGTTATGAAAATCGTGGGCATTTTCAGTACCAAAAACAAGGCCACCGACGAGTCAAAAGTGTACATCCATATTGCCGCAGCTCAGCAATTGGTCAAAGCAGGCCCAACTTACATCACCGACATTTATGCCAACATTAAAAACCCTGATGAGGCATTGGCTTATTCTCAACTGCTACAACCCATTACCAGCTACAAAGTTGAAGACTGGAAAACCACTTATGCGGATATTCTGGCGGGC
>JAAFHQ010000581.1 GCA_013298445.1 Chitinophagales bacterium
AATTTGATTTCGTTGGCGCTCAGGTTGAGCGTTACCGACCAGGTACCAGTGCCTGCATCGTAAACGAGATCAGTATCACTATCCCAGCCCGTAGGAGTACCTGAGCCAATCAAACCCCAGGAAGTTTTGACAGCATCCCAGCTCTTGTCGTTCAGGTCGGCCTTGACCAAATAGTATCCACCGCTGGGTACCTTGAAGTTGTTGCCAGGAGAAACAATCTTTTTGGTCGTTCCATCACCCTGGTCACCAAAGATCCCGTTGTTCCAGTTTGGCGCGTCCGTAAACTTAAACTCAGAAGCATCGCCAAAATTCACATAACCTTCGTAAATTTTGTTGTCTTTTACCGAAGCGAGTTTGGGCGCTTTGTCGGGTGCCCAGCCTTGGTAACCACCGGGAACATACAAGGAAGGATATTGAATGATCACCAAATACGGCGTTGCCGAAACGGCAGTGGCACCAGAAACCAAGGTAGCAACATTGGCATTCACCGCTGCTTTTACCCGCACATCCAATTGCCCCAGGCTACCCGCACCAATACCCAAGCGCAACAAGGCGGTATTGAGGTCGGCTACAGTGTAGGTTTTGCTGAGCGCTGGACCAGCGTTGAAGTCTACGGTTTCTTTGAAGTCGGTGCCTTTTTTGGCCAACTGCAAAGTGTACGTTACCCCGGCTGGGTAGTTGAAATCTGCCGCAGTCCAAGTGAATTTAACCGCCTCTTTGCTGGCATCTTCCAGCTTCAGGGCAGGAGTAGCCGTGGATGCGCTCAATACTGGCGCAGCTCCCGGAATAACCACCAAACGTTGCTCATCTTTTTCACAGCCCACAATGGCCATGATGAGTACGATGGGAAATATTTTTGAAAACCAGTTTTTCATGGCTTGTTTGTTTTTTTAGTTGAAAAGTTGAAAGGGTTGAGGGAGGTTGAGATGGTTGAGGAAGGTTGAGGCTGCCGCAGCGACTTAAGCAAGGACTTTGTCTAAGTCGCTCGCGGTAGCCTCAACCTTCCTCAACCTCCTAAACCTTCTCAACTTCCTAGTATCCCGCGTTTTGACCCAAATTCGGATTGGCAACCAAATCGGAAGCCGGAATGGGGAACAAAACCAGGTGATCCGGTACCGAACGTCCATCTTTTACTCCACCTTTCCAAGGCCAGAGATAAGCACTGCCCGTGAATTTTTTGAAGCGGATCAAATCCGTCCGGCGGTGGCCTTCCCAGTACAATTCCCGGGCGCGTTCATCGAGGATGAAGTCCAGATTGATGGACGTCACGTTGCCTGACGTGCCTTTGTAGGCGCGTTGGCGCAATGCGTTGACGTATTGCAGGGCTGTAGCCTGATTGCCACCCTGTCCGTTGCGTAGGGTTGCTTCTGCGTACATCAGGTACACGTCAGCCAGACGGAACATCGGAAAGTCGGTATCCGGGAAGTTGCCTTCGGTATCGGTGCCTTTTACCCCTGTTGAACTGACGTTGCGGTATTTGGTGATGGCGTAACCATCGTTGAAGGTAAAAATGTCGCTGATGTCCAGTTTTTGGCCATTGGTGTGGAACATGGCGCGGCGGTCGGTAGCACCACTGATGTCGCTGAATTTTTCTACAAAGGCTTTGGTGGTACGCAAGCCACTCCAGCCGCCATTGATGCCAAAGTCGGCGGGGTTCATGTTGCCCCCTACCCCAGCGTGTACCAGGAAGGTCATGCCGCCCCAGGTTTTGGTGCGGGTGCCGTCGAAAGTAATCGGGAAAATCATTTCGGTCGACTTGTTGTTGTCGGTCAGGAACAACTTGTTGTAATCACTTTCCAAAGCGTAGCTCGCAGCCGTTACCTTGTTGCAATAAGTGATACATTCGGTGTATTTGGCTGCACCAATGTAGGTTTCCGCGTTCAGGTACAATTTGGCCAGGAGCGCCCAGGCAGCCCCCTTATCTGCACGACCATATTCATTTTTACGGGCATCCAGCAATTCATTTTCAATCGCTTTCAGTTCCGACTCCACGTAACTGAACAACTCGGTGCGGCTGGCCTGGCGAGGCAGGAAAGAACCTACTGCGTCGGCCTCGGTTACAAAAGGTACACTCCCGTACATATCCAGAGCATGGTAATAGCTCAGAGCCCGCAGGAAACGTGCTTCGGCGCGGAAAATTTTAGCCTGGTTCAGGTTCTCGCCACTAATGCCGCGTTCGCTGAGTTTGGCATCGGTGGTTTCGCGGATGAACTCGTTGCACAGGGTAATTTGGTAAAAAATCCGGTTGTACATCGCGGTAATGAACTCGTTGCCGGAAGTCCAGTCCATGTCGTGGTAATCGGGCAAACTACCGTCGTTCCAGCCAATCACAGCTTCATCGGTTGGCAGTTGTTGCGCTTTCCAGTACTGGCGCAGGTAGGTACTAAAACCCTCGTCGATGCCACTGATGTCCGGGCGTCCGGCCGGGCCTTGCTGGCCACTCACGGCCAAACCCGCGTACACCTTGGCGAGGATTTGTTTGTAATTGCTAAAATCTTTGTAGACCGTAGCCGAAGTCACCTCCACGAAGGGGGTGCGATCCAGGTCTTTGGTGCAGGAACTCAGCGCCACAAAAAACGCCAGAATACCCAATTTTATACTGCTTTTGAAAAACTGCTTTTTCATTGGATTCATTTTTGTTTTGGTCGGAAACCGTTTACAAATTAGAAGCTGACATTCAATCCGAAGGACAAAATGCGTGGGCGAGGATAGATGTTGTTGTCAATTCCGCCCGCAACTTCAGGATCCAAACCAGAATACTTGGTGATCGTAAACAGGTTTTGCCCAATCAAGGAAATCTGGGTGTTGCTGGTGCCGCCGAGCAGCCCTTTCAGGTTGTAGCCCAAAGTCAGGTTGTCCAAGCGCAGGAAGGAGCCATTTTCTACGTAATAATCGGAGAAGTACTGGTTGTTCGCAAAGCCTGTTTGCAACACGTTGGGAGATAAGTTCAGCAAATAGTTGTTGGTACCCGTCAAGCCCCGGAAGGTCCCGTTATTTGACAAAACGTTGTTGTAGACATAGTTGTCAAAGTTGCCACGCAGTACAAAACTCAAGCTAAAATCCTTGTAGTTCACTTGAGAGTTGATCCCCAGGAACAAACGTGGATCGGCTTGTTTGTAGCGGTAGCGGTCGTCGAGGTTGACCAGGCCGTCGCCATTCAGGTCTGCGTACAATCCTTCTACGGGTTTACCATCCTCATTGTACACCTGCTTATTCAGGAAGTAAGCGAAAGTTGGATAACCAACGGTGTGGATTTGAACGGTGTTCCCTACCCCACCGGAAATGCCACCTACTTGTACGCCCTGATAGTTAGGGTTCGGTACTTTGGTCAGGTTGGTTACTTCGTTTTGGTTGAAGGTTACGTTGAAACCAAAGTCCCAGCTCAGGTCTTCTTTTTCAATCAAACGGGTATTCAAGGTGAATTCTACCCCGCTGTTTTCGATGTTCCCGACGTTGGTAAGGATTTGGTTGGTGAGGTTGGAGCCCGCAGGTACGGGAATCACACTCAACAAGTCTTTGGTTTTGCGGGAATACACATCAATCGCACCAGATACCCGGCCACTACGAATGGCCCAATCGATCCCCGCGTTCAGGGTTTCGGTTTGTTCCCACTTGATGTTGGCGTCATAACCTTCGGGGCGGAGTGTAGCAAAGAAGTCGTTGCCAAACTGGTACTGAGCGGTAGGCTCACTAGGCGTGTAGCGAGACAGGTAAGGGTAATCGCTACCCACATCCTGCTGACCAGTAACCCCGTACCCCAGGCGCAGTTTCAGGTTGGAGAACAAGTTGTTGCCCTGCATGAACCCTTCTTCATTGATTTTCCAGGCAAAAGCAGCGGATGGGAAGGTACCCCAACGCGTATCCGGGCTGAAGCGGCTCGAACCATCCCTACGCAACGTGAAGGTCAAGAGGTAACGCTCTTTCAAAGCATAATTCAAACGAGTGTAGAAAGAAACCAGCGTGTTTTGGGTTTTGAAAAACACGTCATTGAATACTTCTCCTTGTTGGTTTTTATCCAAATCGGTGCTTTCCCGGATAAAATCCTGGTAAGAGTAACCACCCATCAGGTCGACGCGGTTGGCACCAAATTCACGCACGTAGTTCAGGTAAAACTCGAACGTTTTGTTGTTCTTGTTCTGGGTATAATTTGCAACCTGGCCTCCGCGGGAAAAGAACTGGCCAACACCTGCGGGTACATTGATGTTGCCCTCACTATTTGAGCGGTCAAGGCCCACGTTCAGGTTGGCACGCAATTCAGGCAGGAAGTGGAATTTGTAATCCAATACCACGTTGCCAATGATCCGGCCCACCGTGCTCTCATCGTTGCGTTGGTTGAGCAATGCCACGGGGTTGCGTGGAGCGAGGGTGTTGGGATTTTTGGTAGCAGGATCCAAAAATTCAAAATAGCCACCCAAGGTATTGCTACCACTCTGGATGGGCTGGGTAGGATCAAACACGACTGCGGAACCAATCGCGCCCTGGTTGGCAAAACGGTTGTTGATGGAAGTC
>JAAFHQ010000582.1 GCA_013298445.1 Chitinophagales bacterium
TAATGCTGCGCAGTTGTACAATCTTTCACCTTCAATCCCCCACCACGAAAGCCGAAATCTTCCACTTCCCCTGTTTGTTTTTGAATAGATACAATCGATAATCAATCGGGCTACACACGTATTTCCAGAACACCCAGCCCTGTTTTTTCCGATCCATGGTTTCAATCAGGTACCATTCCGGTTCCCCCCAGGGGTTGGTACCTTCGGTTTTTTGTAAGGCTTGTTCCGCCTCTACAAACCAGATCACGTCGTAGCTCAATTGCATCAGCACTTTGGCTTTCAAGTCGGGTTTTTCCCGGACGTTTACATTTTTCCCAGTGATTACCCCCACATTGATGTAATCATCGGCATGCTCCAGATCAATAAAATGGACGTAAGGAAACGCAAAGGTAAACCTGCCTTCCTGATCATCTTTATTGAATGCACCCCCCAATTCGATCGCACGGCTCAATTGGTGCCAGATCGAAGTGTCGCCAGCGTCCAGATTCCAGGTTCTTTTAAATTCGGCGATCCCGCCGTCGCCACCCAGGTCGCTCATCACCTTTTCATCCAACGCCCCGAGTAAAAAAGCCTTGTCCTTTTTTTGCACCGCCGCCTTTAATTGATTGACAAAAGCGACCAGGGATTTGTCCTTAGAGATGTCATTGATGGGGGGGAATTTGCTGGGCTGGGCATACCCGAATTGAGCAAATCCATAAATGACCAAAAAATTCAACATTATCTTTTTCATCGATTGATGTTTAGCACACAATTGTCAAAAACTTGATCGACATTTAATCGATCATTCCTTGTACAGCAGATCTAAATTAAATTCGCGGTATCCATTCCAGGTGCCTTTTTTAAAGCCTTCCAGCTTATTATAATTGGATTTGCTGGTTGACAATAAAAATTGGTAGTTCGTATAGGTCGAACTGCTCCAACACATGCGATAGCTCAGTTCAAAACTACCAGATTCAAGTACCGCATTAATTTTTTCATTCATTTGCTGCTTTGCTTCTTGGATTTGTGCTTTGAAATCAGCATTTCCCGGGCTTTCGAGCTCGATGCTCAGTTCACAGTTGCCTTCAAAATTCAGCCAGTCAGGAAGCATTTGTTTTGGAAGCAATTGGACATCGCCTTTATGCGCGTCCCAAAATTTCATTCCTTCTTCTCTGGTCAAAAAATCATGTTGCTCCGTTCGAATAGGCATAAAATCTTCTTGAATAAGCCGGAGAATATCTGATTCTGATATGCTACAGATGGTATGATCTTTATCAACAATTAAAGAATTACAATTGAAACAAATAGAAATTCCACCTTCATATTTTTTACCATTGAAAACATTTAAATCGTAATCATAGCCACACCTGCCCAAAGAGTCTTTTTCATCAAATACCCATTTCCCCGCAAGTCCCTTCAGCTTATTCTGATCATTCAGAAAGAAGTGTTTTGGTTTTTTGCTGTTCCGCCGATCAAAAGCATATAGGATGTATTCTCCTGAGTCAAAATTGAAGTTTTTAAAAACATGAGCTTTGTTCATGATATCAGACATAAGAATAAATTTTTATTTAAAATTTCAGACTAGATCTTCTTCATTGTGTACAATTTCACAGAATTGGTTCCAAAAACGTGAAAATAATCACATTTTCGGAACCAATTCTGTGAAATCGGCATTTCCCACTCGGCTTTAGTCGTCAATCTTTCCTCTGCGAGCACTCAGGAAAGCCCCTTTTTTCTCCAAAATTCCCCTATCTTTGCACCTTCAAAATTTTCAACTTCCATGTACAAGGAATTCAAGCAACTCAATTTACCGGAAATCGATCGGGAGATACGCGCATTTTGGGAAAAAGAGGGCATTTTTGAGAAGAGCATCGCGCAAAGAGCGGTTGAAAACAGTTATGTATTTTATGAAGGTCCGCCCTCGGCCAACGGGATGCCTGGCATCCACCACGTGATGGCGCGTACCATTAAAGATATTTTTTGTCGCTACCACACCATGAAAGGCCAACGGGTGGAGCGCAAAGGCGGCTGGGATACCCACGGCTTGCCCATCGAGTTGAGTGTAGAAAAGGCGCTGGGCATCACCAAAGATGACATCGGCAAAAGCATCAGTGTAGACGAATACAACCAGAAGTGCCGCGAAACGGTGATGATGTACAAGGACCGTTGGGACGACATCACCCGCAAAACGGGCTACTGGGTTGACCTGGACAATCCCTACATCACCTACGAAAACGATTACATCGAGTCGGTTTGGTGGCTCTTGCAGCAATTGTACAACAAAGACTTGTTGTACAAAGGTTTCACTATCCAGCCCTACTCGCCCGCCGCAGGCACTGGCCTCAGCTCGCACGAGTTGAACATGCCCGGCGCGTATAAGGAAATCAGCGATACTTCGGCGGTGGCCATGTTCAAAATTGTAGGCAGCGACAACGAGTACTTCCTGGCCTGGACCACCACCCCCTGGACCCTGCCTTCCAACACCGCCGTAGCCCTGGGCCGCAACATCACTTACCTGAAGGTGCGCACCTACAATCGTTACACCGGAGCACCCATCGTGGTGATTTTGGCGAAAGACCGCTTCAGTGCCTACTTCTCGGAGCAAAACCCCGACCTCAAACCCGAAGACCTCAAACCCGGCAACAAACCCATCCCCTACCTCGAAATTGTAGCGGAACTGAAAGGAGCCGAGTTGGAAAATACCGAGTACGAGCAGTTGTTGCCTTATGTCAAGCCGGACGGGCCCGCCTTCCGCGCACTCCTGGGCGACTTCGTAAGCACCGAGGACGGTACCGGGATCGTACACATCGCGCCTACCTTTGGTTCTGACGACTTCAAGGTGGCCAAGCAGTACGGCATCGTGCCACTGATGGTCAAAGACGAATTGGGCAACGATATGCCACTGGTGGATCGCCACGGGCAATTTGTCAAAGAAGTGACCGACTTCGCTGGCCGCTTCGTCAAAGACTACGGCCAGGTGGAAGAGCGCCCCGTGGACGTCGACATCGTGATCAAACTCAAAGAGGAGAACAAACTTTTTGTCTCCGAAAAATACGTCCACTCCTACCCGCACTGCTGGCGTACCGACCGCCCGGTATTGTACTACCCGCTGGACAGCTGGTTCATCAAGGCTTCGGCCAAGAAGGAGCGCATGTTCGAGCTGAACCAAACCATCAACTGGAAACCCGCTTCAACGGGTGAAGGTCGTTTTGGCAAATGGCTCGAAAACCTGCAAGACTGGAACCTCTCCCGCTCGCGCTACTGGGGCATCCCGCTCCCAATCTGGCGCAACAAGGAGGGTACACTGGAAAAATGCATCGGCTCGGTTGAAGAATTACAAACCGAGATCAACAAGGCCAATACCGTTTTGGGCAAAACCCAAAGCGTCCCCAAAGACCTGCACCGCCCCTACATTGACGAGATTGTGTTGGTAGCCGACAATGGCGAGCCGCTGGACCGCGAACTCGACCTGATCGACGTTTGGTTCGACTCGGGGGCCATGCCTTATGCGCAGTGGCACTACCCTTTTGAAAACAAAGAGGGTTTTGAGTTCCGTTACCCTGCCGACTTCATCGCCGAGGGCGTGGATCAAACCCGGGGCTGGTTTTATACCCTGCACGCCATCGCCGTGATGGTGTTCGACAGTGTGGCCTTCAAAAACGTGGTGTCCAATGGTTTGGTGCTGGACAAAAACGGCCAGAAAATGTCCAAACGCCTGGGCAACGCGGTAGACCCCTTCGAAACAGTCGACAAATACGGCGCCGACGCCACCCGCTGGTACATGATCTCCAACGCACAAGTGTGGGACAACCTGCGTTTTGACCTGGCCGGCATCGAAGAAACGACCCGTTTGTTTTTTGGCAAACTGTTCAATACGTACTCCTTCTTCGCGCTGTACGCCAACATCGACAAGTTCCGCCACATGGAAGCCGATATCCCGATGTGGCAACGCCCGGAGATCGACCGCTGGATCCTCTCCGCGCTGCATAGCCTCATCAACGAGGTGGACGCCGACTTGGCACAATACGAGTCGACCAACGCGGCCCGCAAGATGATGCAGTTTGTGGACGAGCAACTGAGCAATTGGTACATCCGCCTCTGCCGTCGCCGCTTCTGGAAGGGCGACTATAGCGACGATAAAATCTCGGCCTATCAAACCTTGTACGAATGTTTGACGACCCTGGCCAAGCTGATGGCGCCCATCGCGCCCTTCTTTGCCGACTGGTTGTACCAAAATCTGAACAAGGTGACCCGCCACGAACCCTTCGAATCGGTGCACCTCGCGCTGATCGAGCCCGCTGGCGACGACATGATCGACAAAGGTTTGGAGGAAAGAATGGATTATGCCCAGCGCATCTCCTCATTGGTGCTTTCGCTGCGCAAAAAGCACAAAATCAACGTGCGCCAGCCGCTGCAAAAGGTGATCCTGCCCGTGTTGGATGAGACCTTCATCGAACAACTGGACGCGGTGAAAGACCTGATCAAGTCGGAAGTGAACGTGAAGGAAATTGAATACCTGACC
>JAAFHQ010000583.1 GCA_013298445.1 Chitinophagales bacterium
CCCACTACTAAGTTGATGCACTACGAAGCTATTTTGAGTTTAGTCGACTTAGTGGCTGGTACCGTTAGGGCTTATTATCGCCTTCTCTTTCAACCAATCCAGCTCTTCCGTAGTCAATAAGTCCTGCAAACGCTCCAGCACGGTAGCGTGGTAGGTATCCAACCATTGTTTTTCGGCAGCAGTCAACAAATCCATCTCCACCAATTTCAGATCAATGGGGAACAGGGTCAGGGTTTCAAAACGCAAAAACTGCCCGTATTCACTTTCCTGATACGGCACGCAAAGGATCAGGTTTTCCACCCGAATCCCGTATTCATTGGGAAGGTAAAACCCTGGTTCATTGGAGCAAATATGGCCAGGTTCAAGGGCGTTTGTGCCCCTGCTGGTGGTAGCATTGCTGGCAAAGCCCTGTGGCGGCTCGTGCACACTCAGGAAGGCCCCAACGCCATGCCCGGTGCCGTGGTTGTAATTCAGGGCGTGTTGCCAAAGGGGCTGACGCGCCAGGGCATCCAGTTGCATACCATTGGTGCCCTTGGGGAATACGGCACTGCTCAGGGCAATCATACCTTTCAGTACCAGCGTGAAGTGGAATCGTTGCTGGGCAGTCGGCTCACTTAGTGCAATGGTGCGGGTAATGTCGGTGGTTCCGTCGCGGTACTGCGCGCCGCAATCTACCAGCAGGATACCTTCCGGTTTGATGCGCGCCGATCCAACCTGAGGTGGCCGGTAATGGATGATGGCCCCATTGCCCTGGTAACCGATGATTGCCGGAAAACTTTCACTGACATAATCGGCTTGCTCGGCGCGACAGTCGGCAATTTTTTGGGCAAAATCGTACTCGCTGAGCTGTTCACCCGCCGCCAGACTTGCTTCCAACCAGCGGAAAGCCCGCAGCAGTGCTACACTGTCTTTGCGCATAGCGGCTTTGAAGTGGTAAATCTCAGCGTGGTTTTTGATGGCTTTTTGCTGGCGAATCAGGTGTTCGCCCTCCTTGATGCGCACCTTAACGAGCATTTGGTACAGGTGCCAACTACAGGAACCCGGATCAATCAAGATGGTGTCACGGGCACTCAACTCGGCACAAAAGCCATCGATGCCCGTGTACAATTGCACCCTGACTTTATCTTGCTGCAATTGGGTATAAATATCAGCAGGGACTTTGGCCGAATGAATGAACAGCTGGGCTTCTTCCAAACCCACAATCAGGTAAGCCACAAAAACGGGGGTATAGGCAACGTCGCTACCGCGCAGGTTGAGCAACCAGGCGATGTCTTCGAGGGTACAAACCAAATGCTGGGTACAGCCCTGAGCCTGCATTTCGGTGCGCAGGGCCTGCAATTTTTCGGCGCGACTTAGACCCGCGAAATAGGTGTCTTGTTCAAAAACTGGATTGAGAGGCAAAGCGGGACGCTCCTCCCAAAGTGGCCCTAATAAATCGAGCTGGGTATCAAATTCAATACCTTTACTGGCAAAACGTTTTTCGATGTAGCGCTGCTGCTGGACGCTAAACAGTTTGCCATCGGCAGCTACCACCGCACCCGCAGGTAGGTTTTCCACCAGCCAGTCGATGTGCTCGGGGGCATGGGGCACTTGTTGCTTTTTGAGCACAAAAGGGCCATCTGCCAGTTCCTGCTCGGCCTGGATGAAGTAACGACCATCCGTCCATACCTGGGCTTCGGTAGCCGTTATAACCAAAGTACCTGCTGATCCGGTAAAACCAGACAACCACTCGCGAAGCTTCCAATACTCGGGCACGTATTCGCTTTGATGAGGGTCGTTGCTGGGCACGATGTAGGCAGATATCTCCTGGCGCTGGAGGGCTTGGCGTAGGGCGGCAAGGGCGGAGCGAGGCATGGTGTGTATTTTTGAAGGCTAAAGCTATTGGTAAAAATTCAGAAAGCGGTGATTGGGAGAGGGATTTTTGTTGATGCTGTAAATTGTGGTCAGAGTTTTGAATTAATGAAATTGAAAATCAATTTAATAAATCCTAGACGAGGTATTTTGCTGCCTGGAGGGCAGCTATCTTTGAAAAAATCTTGTAGATAGCTGCCCGCCGGGCAGCCAGAACCAAAAATATTCCATTATTGCTACCCAGATAACTGCCCTCCTGGCAGTTCTAATTCAAAACTCACGTTAGCTTAGGTAATCGGGTTTAAGCACCAAATTTCCCTCAACTCAGCTATAAGTCTATCCAAAAACCCAGTTATAGCCAAAATGAAGGTGTTATTTTAGCTATAACTATACAATTACGATAATTTCGACCACATCATCCCCCATAACACCTCAAATCCAACAGCGCAGCAGGCACCAAGGCCGATGGATGCTCCAGCTCAATCCGCAAGCTCCTTGTATGCACTATCTCGGCAAAATCAATCCTCCGCTGACTCTGGTGGTTGTCCAAAAACTCTGCCACTAACTCATTTTGATCATTCCACACCCGCACTTTTTTCACACAAAACGGCATTTCATTCTCCGGGTGGGCCATCAGTACCGTTTCCATCGGATGGTCAAAATCAGTGTCAAAATGCAGCACCAATTGCCGGATGTTTTGGGGCTCGGCCCACTCCAAGGTCATGGTAGGTCGCGCATCGGCTGGATCCGCCACCCAGGCATTCGGCTGATTGGTGGGGCGTTGTAAACCATTGCGGATATTTTCCGCAGCAAAGGTGGCCAAGGCGGGAGTAAATTTCAGTGCCAGATTTTTCCCGGCTGGACGGCGTTGCGGGCACCAAAACTCGAAAGCGTCTACCCCAATATCCTCCAACGGCTCCTGTTTGCCGTAGTTGGAAACCGCTTTATTGACGGCGTTGAACACCGTCAATATCCCCGTGATGCGTTGGTCCGAGAATTGCAATTTGACCTGCTCGTTTTTCAAAATGGTCACAAAACCATAAGCCTGTACTTGGGT
Organism: Chitinophagales bacterium; assembly: GCA_013298445.1. Taxonomy (GTDB): domain Bacteria; phylum Bacteroidota; class Bacteroidia; order Chitinophagales; family Saprospiraceae; genus Haliscomenobacter. The sequence goes on from JAAFHQ010000583.1 coordinate 2,909, forward strand.
AGCAGGACTGTTTTTGGCCAAAAGTGGGTGTTCATTGAGGGCAAAATTGAGCGGCACACAATTGCGCCCCGGCTGCAAAGCAACGACCTGTTTGGCCAAGATCACATCGGGAGTATGGTTGTCTACTTTGCTGGATACCCGTAGTTGGATTTCCAGTTCGGTAGCCGCCTCAGCATAGGGATGAATGACGAATTGCAGTGGAGCCTGGTTTGCGCCAAACTGTAAGGGTACCATTTGTGCCAGTGAAAAGGGCATCGGCTCCACTTCACCCGCAGGCAATAATTCAGCCAATTGCAACTCGCTGCTGGCCGAAATGCGGGCACTTTGCACCAAATCCTGCGGGTCTTGCAAGCGCAGATTTGGGATGTGTTGCCCACTTTTGAGCAGCTCCTGCTGCAACAATTGGATGAATTCCGGCTTCGCCAAATCCCGAGGCAACAAGCCATGTTCTGCACACAACTTCGCCGCCATACCCACGGACTGCCCACCGTGCGCACTCGTGGCCATCACCCGTGAGGAGCCAAAAGCCACGTGACTGGCCGAAATGATCCGCCCGGCGATGAACAGGTTCTGGATGTTGCGTGAATAAAAGCAGCGGTAAGGAATGCCATAAAGCCCCTTGCTGTGCCATTGATTGCAACTGGAGAGCTCTTTTTCCGAAAAAACGCCGTCGGCAGGATGCAAGTCGATCGACCAGCCACCAAAAGCCACGTCGTCGTAATGGGCGCGTTGTTCGACAATGTCTTGCTGGATCAGCATGTAGTCGCCTTCAAAACGACGGCTTTCCCGTTTGCCGGGGATATGCCCCACCCATTCCAGGGTCAGGTTTTCTGCTTCCGGGAATAGTCCCGAGTTTTTGATGTAATTCCAAACGCCGTACACCACTTTCCAGAGCTCCCACTTGATGGTTTCGGTGTCGTGTACGGTGTCCAGCCGGCCTCCATATTCGATCCACCAGAGTTTACAGCCAAAATCCTGGGTGTTGAAGGAACGAAACTTGGGCACTTTTTGGGTGACATCGTGCGCAAAACTCGGTGCCACGAACTTGACGGGTTTCCCCACATCTTTGGAGTAAAAATAAAGGCTGTGCCCCAGCAGTTCGCCATACGCTTTGGAAGGCGCGAATTTTTCTCCAAATTCCTCCTGCGCCTCCGCGCCCATGCGGAAAGCCGCTCCTGCCAAGAAACCTACAATACCATCGCCCGAAGCGTCGCAAAACAAAGGGGCAACCAATTCGTAACGGGTGGAGTTTTGGGAGCAAAAAGCGTACACTTTGACAATGGTATCCGCATCTGCTTTTTCCAGATCGTACACAGCGGTGTTCAGCAGCAGTGTGATGTTGGGCTCGCTCACCACTTTTTCCAATAAAATGGTGTCAAAAATGAGCGGGTTGCTGTCGGGATTGCGGTACATGTTTTCTACCAACAATTCGTCCAAAACGCCCCCTTCCCGGGCCCAGCGGTTGTTGTTGCCCATGTGGGAGGTAGCGCCCAATACCCACAGGCGTACTTCGCTGGAGGAGTTGCCGCCCAGTACTGGGCGATCGGTCACCAATACCACCCGAATGCCTGCACGTGCCGCCGTGA
>JAAFHQ010000584.1 GCA_013298445.1 Chitinophagales bacterium
AGGGGAACTGCGTCGATCCACCTCGACCCAGGCGTTTTTGATAAAAGATTGTTCTATGCCCAGTGGAAAGTCTTGGCGACTGCGGTTTTCTACCCGAAAGGCCAGCCAATATTCGTACAAACCGCGTTGAAATTTACCATTGGGTTCAAAATGATCGGGGCCTTCTAGCGCCAAGCCTTGCCCTCCAAGGAGTTGGGCTTGGGCCAATGGAAAGGGGATGGGCCTGGATGAGGCCAATATGCGCAATTCCGGCCCCAGACGGCAAGAATCAAAATCGGAACGAATGGAACAAGCCTCCAAATAGGCCGGACCTTGTGCAGAGATAGTAGCACACAAAAAGCAACACAGCATCAGGGTGTTCAGGAGGTGTAGATTTATTTTTGCTGCTTTCATCAGGAACTGTGGGTGAATACGAAGCCAAAAGGTACTAAAAATTGGGGATAATCCATTAATCCTGGAATTTCTATCCTTAAAGCTGTATTTTTGTAAAATCGACATAAGTCCTTAAAATTGAGTAAAATTTAAACAGAAAAAAGAGGTATTTTCCTTATCTTTGCCGCCTTTTCTGAATCCATTGTTATTATGAGCAGCAACATCGTCGCGATAGTAGGGCGTCCCAACGTAGGCAAATCTACTTTTTTTAACCGCTTGATTGGGGAACGCCAATCTATTGTGGATGACACTTCTGGGGTTACCCGGGATCGGCAATACGGCAGTAGTTATTGGAACAGTAAAAACTTTACCGTAGTGGATACGGGTGGTTTTGTCCAACATTCGGAAGATGTCTTTGAGGCAGCGATCCGCGAACAGGTCAAAATCGCCATTGAAGAAGCTACCGTAATTATTTTTATGGTGGACGTTACCACGGGGATCACCGATTTGGATGACCAAGTAGCCGACTTGCTGCGCCGCAGCAAAAAGCCCGTTTTTTTGGTGGTCAACAAAGTGGACAACGGCCAACGTTTGTTTGAAGCCAACGAATTTTGGAGCCTCGGCTTTGAAAATACCTTTTTCCTGAGTTCGCTCACGGGTAGTGGGAGTGGCGAAATTTTGGACGCAGTGGCGGAGCACCTGAATCCTGACGAACTGCCCGATGAAAACAGCCTGCCCCGATTTGCCATTGTTGGCCAACCCAATGTCGGTAAATCTTCCCTCACCAATGCCCTTCTGGGGGTGGAGCGCAACCTCGTCACCGACATAGCAGGCACCACGCGTGATTCGATCAATGCGGTGTATTCCAAATTTGACAAAGAATTTATCCTGGTAGACACAGCTGGGATTCGCAAAAAGGCCAAAGTACACGAAAACCTGGAGTTTTACTCCGTCATGCGTGCCATCAAAGCCATCGAGGAATGTGATGTTTGTATCTTGATGATTGATGCCCAAACCGGGCTGGAAGCCCAGGATCAAGCGATTTTCCGCCTTGCCCAACGCCGCAATAAGGGGATTGTCATTTTGGTCAACAAATGGGACCTGGTTGAAAAGGAAACCAATACGGCCCGGGATTACGAAAAGGTGATCAAGGAACGGATTGCGCCATTTACGGATGTGCCAGTTATTTTTATTTCGGTACTGGACAAAACCCGGATTTTCCGCTCGGTTGAAGCAGCATTGGAAGTGTACGAAAACCGCAACCGCAAGGTCAAAACTTCAGAACTGAACGAACTGCTCCTGGATGTGATTGAAAAATCACCTCCACCTTCCCACCGTGGCAAGTTCATCAAAATCAAATACATCACCCAATTGCCCCTGGCCTATCCGGCCTTTATATTTTTCTGCAATTTCCCGACCCACGTCAAAGAGAACTACAAGAACTTTTTGGAAAATCAATTGCGGAAAAACTATAATTTCACGGGCGTTACGATCAGCATTTTCTTCCGCAAGAAATAATTGTTTATGCCGTTTATTCCAACTCCAATCCCCGACCTGTTGGTGTTTGAACCCCAGGTTTGGGCCGACGAGCGCGGTTACTTTTTTGAAGCTTTTAATGCCCAAACGTTTAAAGCTGCGGGGATTGAGGCCAATTTTGTGCAAGACAACCAGGCGCGATCCACTTTTGGCGTGCTGCGCGGTTTGCATTATCAGTTGGAGCCTTTTGCCCAAGCCAAATTGGTAAGAGTGCTGGAAGGCGAGGTACTGGATGTAGTGGTGGATATCCGCCCGCAGTCTCCGGCTTATGGCCAGTGGTACAGCATCCGGCTCAGCGCCGAAAACAAAAAGCAATTGTTTGTTCCGCGTGGTTTTGCCCACGGCTATGTGGTGCTCAGTCCTACTGCCGAGTTTTTTTACAAGTGTGACAATTTTTATTCCAAAGCACACGAAGGGGGGATCCACTACAAGGACCCTCAACTAAACATCGACTGGGAAATCGACCTGAATGAGGCCATTTTATCCGAGAAGGATCAGGTTTTGCCGTATTTTGGAGCACATCGTTGAGCAACGTGAGGCTGAAAATTTCCCAAAGCCAAAATTGTTCATGAATGGCTACGATTTTTCTAATATTTAGGCAGCATTCCTCCCACCCGATACGTTTTCTATTTGTCGATTTACCGACCAATTTGAGTAGGCTATTGGCAGTCTGAAATAAACTTTGTAGTTTGGATAAATTTTTGTGGTCTATGGAGATAGCATGGCCTGCCAACTATGAAGAAGACGACTTAATACAAGCCTGTGTACGGCGAGAGCGTTGGGCACAACAAGCCTTGTATGAACAGTACTACGGTAAAATGATGGGCATCTGTTTGCGCTATGCAAATGGTGAAGAAGATGCACTGGACATTTTACACGAGGGCTTCATCAAGGTTTTTAAAAATGTGAACAAGTTTCAGCCGGGTACTTCAATCACAGCATGGATGCGGCGAATCATGGTCAATACCGCCATTGATTTTTACCGCAAAAGCATCCGTCGCCGTACTGAAGACATCGATCAGGCCGTCCAATTAAGCGTAGAAGACGCCGATGCCGTGAGTATGTGCAGCCAGCAGGAAATCCTGGAGGCCATCCAACAACTCACACCTGCATACCGAACCGTTTTCAACCTGTACATCCTGGAAGGTTATTCCCACAAGGAAATTGCCGACCTTCTGAACATTACCGAAAGCACCTCCCGGTCTAACCTGGTGAAGGCGCGCCTCAAACTGAAAGAGATATTGATGTCCCGCAACTACGATGAAAATGGAGCAGCCGCAATTTGACCGACTCATTCGCGAAAAACTGGAGAACCTGAATCCGGAGTTCCGTGCCGACCACTGGCAACGGATGCAAGCAGCAATGGCCTCTGATGAAGAGCTGGAGCCCATCAATGCCGCTGAGTCGGCTTTTGACCGGGAAATGCTTCAGCAAATGCGCCATTTTAATGTAGGCGCTGCACCTCGGCATTGGGCTCGCTTGCGGCGTCGGATGGAAGAGGCCTTGTATATGCGCAACCTCATCCTGGGTTCCAAGTTTGGCGAAGTTTTAGTCTTTACGCTGGCACTTTTGCTTTTTGTACAATTGCCTCTTTCCAATCCAGGAAACAAAGCCTCTTTCCCCACAGAAAATACAACTCCAAACCAACAGGCCATTGCTGGCCGTGTGAACAACAATGTTGCTTCCTCTCCTTCCACTGGGCAAGTCAAAACAATTGCATCTAATAAAAAATTGAGACAAGGCAGCAATCGTCACGATGTCCGAAACCATGACGCCGTATTCTCTTACGACGCTCCTGAAGTTGAAATTGTATCACACCCCAATCAAAAGGCACTTTCTACGCTTGAATCAGCTAATCCAACCCTGGTTGGAAAAACCCCTGAGCTGGGCAATCAAAATTTACAAATTGAAGACCCCAAGCACGCTGAGGCCATGTCCAATTACTACGTGTTTGGCAATCAACTAACTCCTTTGGCTCAACAGCGTTCCAATGCAGTATTGGCCCGTCGCCTGAATATTTTTGAAGCCAATGCGCTCAAACCGTTCCGCAAAAAGACCCTCCTGAGTGCAGCTATGTTTGGTGGCTCCGACTACAACCAAATCATCACACCCGCCAATGAAGAAAACCGTACGGACGCCTTTAGTCGTTATGCGCTGGGCTACGGTGGTGGGATTCTTTTTTCGGCAGAAAGAGGCCGTTGGGAATTGGGTACGGGGTTGATTTATTCGGCTAAACCATACAATCCACGCCAGATTGTCAAATACCAGGGTAGTTTGGATCAAGGGTATACCAAAGCTTCATTCAATCAAGTTGCCCTCGACATCATCAACATTCCTTTCCACGCTCGTTATAATTTCTTCTTGCACAAACGTTCGCGTTTGTATGCGGTGGTAGGTGGTTCCTTGCAGGTGGCTGCTTCGGCTTCCTATTTTATCACCACTGCTTCTTCCGGGCCACTAAAACCCGAAATGCGGGATGCACTATTTGACAACACCTCTGGAGGAATTTTAGAAGGTGGCTCGGTGAAAGAAAACGGCTACATTACCGGAAACCTGGGCTTGGGTGTTGAACATTTCATGAG
>JAAFHQ010000585.1 GCA_013298445.1 Chitinophagales bacterium
GAAAAGGAAATTCCGGAGGTGGACGCCTACTTTGGCACCCTGGAATTGCCGGGATTGCTCGCCAAACTCAACGCCGATTACAAGCATGAACTCATCGGTGAGCGTTTGATCACCACCCCCATGCATTATGCCTACCTGAAAATTTCGGAAGGTTGTAACCGCACTTGTTCCTTTTGCGCCATCCCATTGATGCGGGGTGGACACCTGTCGCGCCCGATCGAAGAATTGGTTAAAGAAGCCCAGAGTCTGGCTCGCCGTGGAGTAAAAGAAATCATGTTGATTGCCCAGGAGCTGACGTATTACGGCCTGGATATCTACAAAAAACGCGATTTACCTCGCTTGCTGCACGCCCTTGCTGACGTGGAGGGCATTGAATGGATCCGTTTGCATTATGCTTATCCTAGCAAATTCCCATTGGAAATCCTGGACGTGATTGCCGAACGCCCCGAGATTTGCAATTACTTGGACATGCCATTGCAGCATGCTTCCAATACCGTTTTGGAGCGCATGCGCCGCCAAATCACCCGGGAAGAAACAGTTGAATTGGTTCAACAAGCACGTTTGCGTATTCCTAACCTTACCTTGCGCACGACCATGCTAGTAGGTTACCCACAGGAAACTGATCAGGAATTTGGAGAACTCTGTGATTTTGTCAAGGAAATGGAATTCGACCGCTTAGGGGTTTTCCAATATTCGCATGAAGAAAGCACTAGAGCATACGATGTTGAAGACGATATTTCGCCCGAACTAAAAGCAGAACGAGCCAATGAATTGATGGAAATTCAGCAGGAAATTTCCACTCGCAAGAACCACGAAAAAGTGGGCAAAACTTTTAAAACGCTCTTTGATCGCAAAGAAGGAGGCTATTTTGTAGGACGTACAGAAGGCGATTCCCCTGAAGTAGACAACGAAGTGCTGGTGCCGGCTAAAAAGCAATTTGCCAGGATTGGAGACTTTGCTCAGGTGCGCATCACCGAGGCTACGGAGTACGATATTTATGGAGAGATTGTAGCTTGAGTTTTGCTCAATATTTTAGTGTTTGTTCTTCATATTAATTTATTACATTTGAACCAAACGCACTTTTTCCTATTGTATAGGTATGAGCAAAGTGAATAATTTAAGCTGGGTTAACATCTCCAATCCTATCTTTCAGGGATTGATTGCCTTGACAGGTGTTGTATTGGTCGACTTGATTGGAGAGTTTTTGCAATGGATCGGTATGGTCACTTTGGAGCCTCGCTTCGCGTACCTGACTGCTGCCTCTTTTTTATTGTGCTTTGCCATGTTCAATGCCGTGCTTTCTCTGACAGCAGCGAATACGCTACAATATTGGGGGAAATCAATTTATAGTTTTTTAGGCCTGGTTCTGGTTTCCATTTCCCTGGCCTGGTTATTTTCTGGTTTGCGTTTAAGCGAGGCAGGATCATATTGGTGGATACTTATTGTTGTAACTTTTGGATACCTGGTTTTTTTTGCATTAGTCAATACCATTCGAAACATTGTCAACTTTGCACAGAAAGAAGAATGGAACCAACCCCGCTTTAGACAGAACAAAAGAAAATAAACATAGTACTAAATCATCCTTTGATTGAATTGTTTTACGGCAAACTAGTTTAACTCCCTTGACAAAACTATTCCTCTTTTAAGTTCGTATTTCCAGCTAAACAGGTAATCGATATGAAATTCAGAAGAACAGTGTTGCTACTAGCAATCCCTGCACTGCTGTGCACTTCCTGCAACAGTGCCAAATCCAACTACAAAAACGAAGTTGATCCTACCGGGAAATTTATTGGCCTCGGCGGTGAAATTTTGGGGCCAATGATCAAAAGTGATGAGGAATGGAAAAATGAACTCGATGAGTCTGAATTCCATGTACTCAGGCAAGCCGGGACGGAACAAGCTTTTTCGGGAAAATATTGGAACAACCACAAAAAAGGGGTTTACTCTTGCCGCGCCTGTGAATTGCCTTTGTTTGATTCAGAAACCAAATTTGAATCAGGATCGGGTTGGCCAAGTTTTTGGGACGAATACATGAAAGGCAATGTGGCCCGAAAATCTGACAATAGCCTGGGTATGATGCGCACTGAGGTCCATTGCGCGCGTTGCGGTGGGCATTTGGGACACCTGTTCCCTGATGGACCCCAACCAACGGGTTTGCGCTATTGCATCAATTCCGTATCACTCGACTTTGTTGAAAATGACTAAAAAAACGGGGTGCACAGGACTTAAACCTGGCACCCCGCTCATTTTAGCACAGGGGAATGCTAATTCTTTGCTTTAGAAAATTCGTACTGAAACAAATCACAACAAGGATCACTCAAGATAAACTTGTCTTTTTCGAGCACCGCTTCTTTGTCTTGATCTTCAAAAGGAGCGTTGCTGGGTGTAGCGGATGATTTAAAGTCGATGAAGGTTTTACCATCTTTCTCCTGAATCGCGTAAGTACCTTGGTATCGCAAGGTGTCGTTTTGCAGGCGACGGTAAGTCAAATCGGATTTTAATTCCAGGTAGTTCCAATCGGCATTGTAGCCGCTACCTGCAAATCCGCCAGAAATGTCCTCCAGTTTCCACTTTCCTACAAGTTCATTTTGGTCCGGGCTTGCATCGTCTTTTTGATCACAGGCCCAAAAAGTAGCCACAATGGCTACCATTGCCAGGAATCTAGATGCTTTGAATACGTTCATGTCTAAAGGTTTTGGGCTTCCTTCTGGCCAGTCGGTGCCATAAGGATTCCTAATTGATAATGGCGACCCATGCGGCCACCTTTTTTCGGGTTACATGCCAGAATTGCTCCTTGGCATTACTGATCTGTAAGACGGAAGAGTAGGAGGGGAGGGTTTGAAAAAAAGGAAAATTAACAAATTTTTAAATCGTGTGGGCGATCCTTGCGGTCGCCCATTACAGGCAAGGGCAACCGCAAGGGTCGCCCCTACAATTCGGACATTTTTTCCTTTCGCGCTATTTTCTGATCATTGTTGCTTTCGTAAATGGTATAACTTTCGTACTTGCTGACATCTCGCTCAGCCCAGATGTCTTTACCTATGTTGCACAACACAATCAGCTCCTGGTACAATTTATTGCCTTGTTCAATGCGGCGTTCGACAGAAATGTCCCGGTCGGCAATTTTGTCTTGTTGTATGTTGAGCGCATTTTCAAATTCCTGATGGGCATCCACAACCCGTTGAATCTGGGTTTCATTGACGCCAACTTCGGCCAAAAAATCAATTTGTTGGCGGGCTACCCGTACGACCCGGCGGCCACAAAACAAGAGTTGCGCGTCGGTCATGTCGCCCATTTTGGCCGTGCCAAATTTGCGGTAACGGCCAGAGCGATTGTTGTATTTCATCGCCACCCTTGTCATCAAACTGCGAATAGCCGTCTTCAATTTCTCAGAAGCAGTATCCTTTTTTTCGGTCATGAGCATTTGTTCCCCCACCAGCTCGTCGTCGTCAGGTAAGGTGTTGAGTTGATCGCAGAGGTTTTTAAAACCCTTCAATCGATCCATGCTATAGCCGTATTGTTCAAAATATTGCACATCCCGGTGGGCATCCCGAATCCGCTCCATGCACAACAAATACAGGTCGGCATCAGGGAAATTGTATTGACGGTGTACTGATTGCTTTTTCATAGCTAATTGATATGCTGTGTGTTGCAAAAATATCACTTTTTTGATTAAAACAAAATTATTTATTAAAAAACTTTCTTTATCTTAGGAGTAGATTTTTTTTACTCAGACGAAATTTCCTCAAAAAATTAAAATAAAAAAACACCCAAATTGCACCTGAACAGGGTAGGGAATTTTAGTTCCAACGTTTATTCAAATCATCACACAATTGGAAGATATCATTGCGGCGAGTGAGTTGATTGACCCATTCGGTGGGGATGGCGTCAAAACCATACAAAATCCCGGCTAAACCACCTGCGATGGCAGCGGTTGTATCGGTATCGTGGCCAAGATTGACGGCAGCCAATACTGTTTCTTCGTAGGTGTTGTGGCGCAAAACACACCACATCGCCGCTTCCAGGCTGTGCATGACATATCCGGAGGAAGAAATTGTAGACACCGGTGAAAAACTGATGCTGTGTTCAACCACTCGATCAAAATGACGCTGCTCACTGAAGGTAATGTTTTTTTTGCGGAACAACTCTCGAGCTTCGGTGCGGACTTCCAGATATGCGTTGCGCTTATCCCCGCTATGCCACAAATGCCAGGCAAAACGCAGGTAATACCAACAGGCAATAGCGGCACGAATGTGACCGTGAGTGAGCGCAGAAACTTGCCAGGTAATTCCGAACCAGTTTTCGGCTGGTTGGTGTTTGAGGTAAAAGAGGAGTGGCAGAATGCGCATCAAGGAGCCATTGCCATTGCTCATTTCATCGGCTTCTTGATGTAAATATTGAAGTGCATCGTGGTCACCACTGTTCAGAATATCCTCTAAAACCTCCATTGCTTCGCGAGTCGTGATGCCAATGTCAAAAACCCGAC
>JAAFHQ010000587.1 GCA_013298445.1 Chitinophagales bacterium
CAGTGAAATTGATGTACACCCGCGAGGACGACATGACCAACGGCGTTTACCGTCCAGCCTACTATGCCACCTATCGCGCTGCACTGGATAAAAACAACAACTTGCTTGCTTTTCACGTGAAAGCGGGCGGTATTCCTGAAAGCCCATTGCACGCCAATCGTTTCCCCGCAGGTGCAATCGACAATTACCTGGCCGAAGATTGGTCCATCGAATCCAACATCACAATTGGCGCCTTCAGGGCACCTCGCTCCAATTTTATTGCTGCCGCCGAGCAGTCATTCCTGGACGAGTTGGCGGAAATGATGAAAAAAGACCCGATTGAAATGCGCCTCGAATTGTTGAGAAAAGCCAAGGCCAGTCCGGTGGGCAAAAACAACGATTACGATGCAGATCGTTACGCCGGGGTACTGGAACTGGTGCGCGACAAATCGGGCTGGGCAAACAAGCCAAAATCGAAAGTACACCGCGGTGTAGCGGCCTATTTTTGCCACGCCAGCTATGCAGCCCATGTGCTGGAATTGACCCTTGAAGATGGCAAACCCGTGGTACAAAAAGTAACTAGCGCCATTGACTGCGGCATTGTGGTAAATCCCGATGCAGCAGCCAACATGACCGAGGGCGCAGTTATTGATGGGATCGGAAACGCACTTTTTGGGGAAATGCCCTTCAAAAACGGGGTACCCGAAAAAACCAATTTCCACAATTACCGCATGATTCGCATGAGCGAGGCACCCAAGGCGATTGATGTGCATTTTGTGAAAAATGAGATCAGTCCTACGGGTATGGGTGAGCCTCCGTTCCCGCCAATTTTTGGCGCAATGGCGAATGCCCTGTACAAAGCGACCGGGAAGCGGGTGTACACCCAGCCTTTCCTAGGTGATAAGCAGGAGTTGGGGATGTAAGGTATAGTCATGGCGGGTTCTCTGGTTATTTGAGAGAACTTGCCATTTCGCAAAAATCAACGGGGATGATTTCGGATTGTAGAGACGCACGGCCGTGCGTCTCTACGATGCGTTGCCCCCAATATGTTATACGCTCAAATCAAATCGAGCAATTTGATAAAGACAAAAGGGTAACCCAACAAACAAAAACAGATTCCCCAAATGAACAAAGTGGGGGACTGAGGCTGATTCTCCTCTCCATCGAGTAATACCTCTCGAATCGACTTGTAGAAATAATACCCTACCTGCACTTTTTGCCCCACTTGATAAGGGCAAGGTGTTTGGTAATAGGTTGAAAAATGCCGGTGACTGCCATTGGGATAATCAAAATCTACCACTGGCGCATAACCTTCCCCTTCTTGTGAACCAAAGATTGGTCCGGGATTTCGCCGGATTTCGACAACCGTACCTTCTGCTCTTAGGCCGCGTTTTTTAACCCGTTCGGGCATTTTGGAGCGATCATAGTAAATAATTAGGCAATAAGTTCCAATCACGGCAAGAACCGACAAATAGGGGCTGATGCTGTTGAGAATTTCCATAGGGTGGTGCCTCTTTTTCTATTTTATTTTGTCCAAAATTAAAAAAATCCCTTTACGGTAATTGATGCTATAACGAAATTGATTCAAAAAAGCATTGCCTACAATTCCTTGAACCTGCAAATCCTCTCCATTATCGGGAAACAACTTGCTGAGGTCGCTGATGGTGAAGGTTTGATCGGCCAGGTTAATGCCACCTATCTGGGTGTTTTTTACCCTGACTTTGCGCTCCCGTTTTTCGCTGTTTCCGCCCAGGCCTTTGACAAGGCTGGCACCTAATTCTTCAAAGTCTTTTATTTGGCCTTTTTCAAAAAGAGACTGATCCAGGAAATTGATTTCAGCACCCGTGTCTATGCCCAGGAGGATTTTTTTGCCATTGATGATCAATTCAATCACGGGCATATGATCCTGTTGTTTCATTGAAAGAGAGGCCAGGGCGATATTCGGATCATAAGGAAGCTCTTTGCGGTTGCTGGCCAGGGTGATGGTTTGGGCGGAGGGATCAACAATTACTTCGTAATCTTTTAAAATTTCATAACCAATTAAACCTTGGACGCCGTTTTTGCTGACATCATTAAAGTGGTGCATGTCTACACTCAGGCCGCTGAGGTTTTTCCATTCGTCATTGTTCCAGCGAAAAGTTTTGATAAAGGTGTCACTGGCCGAGAGTTGCCCAGTGATGCCTTTGGCTTTGATTTCCTGCTGATTGCTTTGCTGATTGACGACGAGGGTTGGAGCCCCCGTATCCAAAATAAAAACTCCTTCATGGCCGTCGAGTTCGGCTTTGACCAATAACAGATTGCCGGCCTTTTCAAAAGGGATGGCCAGTGCAGTGGTTTTTGTATTGCTGTGTTCTATTGCTGCGCTGTTGCTACCCGTTGTAAGATAAGCGGCTCGGTTTTGAGCAGAAAGACAATTTGAATAGAGTAGAACCAGCCAAAAGACAGCCATTTTTGGAAAGACTTGCATGTTAATTTATTTTATCCCAGTCAGGGTCAATGACGAAATAACACTTAGGTAAACTTAAGTTTACATTAAATTAACATTGAAATCTTGAGAATGGTGCTTTTTTGGGGCTATTTTTTTTGTTAAATTTTTAAATGATTCGATAAGTGACTCAAAACCAGTAAAAAAGAAGTCTCTAGTGGTGGTAGGTTTATGTCGTAACGTAGTATTTCCTTCTCAACCAAAATGCCACATTCACCAATGCAATTAGGGCTGGCACTTCCACCAATGGCCCAATCACCCCCACAAAAGCTTGTCCACTGTTGATGCCAAACACTCCAATGGCTACCGCGATGGCCAACTCAAAGTTGTTGCCCGCCGCGGTAAACGCAATCGATGCGTTTTGAGCGTAATCCGCACCAAAGGCTTTGCCGATGAAAAAACTCAGTAAGAACATGATGGCAAAGTAAATCACCAGCGGCAGCGCAATGCGGAATACATCTAGCGGAATTTGTACAATCAGTTCCCCTTTGAGGCTAAACATCACCACGATGGTGAACAATAGCGCGATCAAAGTGATGGGCGAAATGAAGGGGATAAACTTGTTTTGGAACCAATCTTCTCCCTTAATTTTGATCAGTGCATAACGACTGATGACCCCCGCGAGGAAAGGAATGCCCAGGTAAATGGCCACACTTTCGGCGATTTGAGCGATGGTGATGTTGACATCCAAACCCTTCATGCCAAAAATCGGGGGCAAAATGGTGATGAAAAAATAGGCATAGACGCTGTAGAGCAACACTTGAAAAATGCTGTTTAAGGCCACTAAACCTGCGGCGTACTCGCGGTTGCCTTCAGCCAGTTCGTTCCAAACGATCACCATGGCAATACAACGCGCCAAACCGATCAGGATCAACCCAATCATGTAATCAGGATGGTCGCGCAAAAAGGTAATCGCCAATAGAAACATCAGGATTGGGCCAACCACCCAGTTCAGGAGTAGTGAGGCAGTCAGAATTCTAGTGTTGCGGAATACTTTCCCCATTTTTTCGTACCGCACCTTCGCTAGCGGTGGATACATCATCAAAATCAAACCAATGGCCAGCGGGATATTGGTGGTGCCGGAGGAAAAGGAGTTGATAAAATTGGACGAAGAGGGAAAAAAATAACCGATGCCTACACCAATACCCATCGCGAGGAAGATCCAAAGGGTGAGGTATTGGTCGAGGAAACTTAATTTTTTGCGTTCGTGCGCGGGTGCACAGTCGTTGGCAGACATATTGGTTTAAAGTTGAGGAGGTTGAGAAAGTTGAGAAGGTTTAGGCTCCGCGAGCGACAAACTATTGCAGGTATTGCTTCGCAAAGTCGCCAAAATAGGTCTTGATCACCTCCCGCACTTCCCGAAACTGCTGCATGATTTCTTCTTCCGTTCCACTTGCTTTAGCCGGATCTGGAAAATTGTGGTGAAACTTTTGTGCTTTGCCGGGGAAAATGGGGCAGCGCTCGTTGGCATTGTCGCATACTGTGATCACGTAGTCAAAGTCTACATCCAGGTATTCATTGACGTTGTTGGAAGTATGCTGGCTAATATCGATGCCATCTTCTAGCATGGTGGCGATGGCACGGGGATTTACGCCGTGGGTTTCCACTCCGGCGCTGTACACTTTTACTTTGCTCGGATCGGTGAAATGTTCCAAATAACCATGGGCAATCTGGCTGCGGCAGGAATTGCCGGTGCAAAGAACAAGGACGTTTTTGTGGCTCATTTGTTTGGATTTTTTAACAACAACCGCCGCCGGGCGTACAAGTACTTTGTGTAGCGAGGGTCAATTCGGAAAACTTGATTTTAGGTTTCTGAGGGATATTGCACTTGATTTTGGCGAGACAATCGGTTTCCTTCGCAAGCAGCACAAAAGCGTCGTCATCAATGCTCAAACCGTACTTTCCAATGGTTTCGGTTTGATATTCCACCTCTATTTCTAAATCCTCCTCATTCAATACCTTTTTGGATTGGTCGAGGATGTTCAACAAATTGCGCGGCGTTAGGCGGTGGTCG
>JAAFHQ010000588.1 GCA_013298445.1 Chitinophagales bacterium
GATGTTTGAGTTGATTTGTACCGAAGATTTTAAATCTATCTGGAGGAGTTTGACTGCTTTTTGATCGGTGACAGCGATGTTTTTTTGATTGACTGAAAAAACGAAATCAAAAATTGTGCTATTGAATAGTTGCTTGGACTGTACAACGGCATAGCGCTGAAGGTTAATACGCTGAAGATACCCCCCATCGCTCCCAGAAAAAAGGATGCTATCGCTGAAGTATGCCAACTTGAAAGAACCCATTCCCAAGTAGAGTGGCGTTTTTTCCTGCCATTGACTGCCTGTCAAGTCCCAAATGGCCAGAGTGCTATCAGGGCGCTCATAAGCTACTTGATTGCCCGCTGGATTTACAGCAAAATCATTGATGGTC
This sequence comes from Chitinophagales bacterium, assembly GCA_013298445.1. Classification (GTDB taxonomy): domain Bacteria; phylum Bacteroidota; class Bacteroidia; order Chitinophagales; family Saprospiraceae; genus Haliscomenobacter. The sequence goes on from JAAFHQ010000588.1 coordinate 371, forward strand.
AATTCCTCATCCTGGTACTCCACGATTTTATGATCCAAATGCAGGTTTTGCCCTTGCAGGGAATAAACGGACAGAATTTTTCCTTTTTCGCAAAAAAACAATTGCCTGGTCTGTTGACAATAGTAGGAACGGGTGATGATGTTGTCAGTGGTTCGGATGGTTTTGGTAATTTTTTTGGCCGCTAAATCGTAAAACACCACGTAGCCTTCCATGCTCACCCAGATTGCGGTGGATGGATTGATTTGGTGGATGCCCACAATATCAAAAGGGGGCGGGATTTGGCCAGTGCTGGTTTTGATGTAGTCTACCCCGGTGAAGGTTTGGAAGAGGGATAAGGGCTGAGTACCTTGGGCTTGGCTCAAGGTACTCAGGAGGAAAAAGTATAGAAAAATGATGGTTGGTTTAAACATTTTAGCTAGGGTATTACCTCCTTAACGACCACCCCATTTTCATAGTATAACGCCTTAACCATCTTTCCATCTACAAACTCAAATGCTTTCAATAAGTGATTACCAGTATCATCCGCAAATATTTTCCTGGTGCCATTTTCGACATCCTGTACATAGTATGTTTCTGATGCGACCCGCCCACTTGGGTGATAACTACGGTATAGCCCATGCCGAATTCCATCCTGCCATTCCTGTTCATCTATAATTTTCCCTTCATAGTTGAAAAATTTTCGCCAACCATGCACTCTTCCCATCTTATACTGTTCAATCTGGTATAAGGAACCATCTTCGCGATAAACTCTGCGCTCCCCATTAATCGTATCTCGACTATAAAAACCCTCGGTAAATAACTTTCCGTTTTCGTGGAAGTACGTGAACCTTCCATCGCGAAGATCATTTTTGTAGGTACCAATATAGTCAACATATTTTTTGCCACTTTTGAGATTCATGTAAACTTGCCACAACCCTTGTCTTTGACCATTTGCATCAAGATGGTTTTCAGGGCTCGTTTGGCTAAATACATTTTGCTGCGTTAATAAAACCAGCAATAACAAAATGAGATTATTGCCTACCATAGCTTGATATTGAGCTTGTTACGATTTTATAAGGATTCGTGGTAAATGGATTGTGTACTGTCAGTTTTAAACGCCATCGATCAGGATTATTACCTGACTCTTGGTTGTTGTTTATTTTGACTGAAAGCCTTAGAGGCTCACTGGATGTCACCGTAGTTCTGTAAATAAAGGTTTCCTCTTGAGCCGGGTCAGAAGAACTGACGGGGCCATTCGACGTAACTAAGTCTTGTCCTCCTGAAGTCCGGCCCTCTCCACTAACTACTAATTCATCGGGTTGACTATGTGGCGTAAATTCGGCGGTAACAGTAGCTCCATTTTCAGCTACTAAAGGGGTTGAAATTTTCTCATTATTAAGTGCTTGATTGGCTGATCCATCTCTAGCATTTAGAACAGTGGAGGTTGCAGCAGGAAATGGATTAATATTAATAGTTTCCTGTCGATCAAAACCAGTGGATTGTGATTTACCGCCTTTTTCTGTTCCTTGAGCTCCCCCTACACTGTTTTTGCCAAGACCGCCACCTTCTTTACCAAAGAAACGAAACCAATTTTTGTTTTGGTATTTATCCGCAAGACTACTTGCAGCCTTTTGTATTGCTCCTTCTGATGCTCCTGCTGCATACATCGAACGTAGTTTTGATCCAATTTTTTGTTCAAATTTTGCCTCAAATCTAGCCCGTTTGCTATCGTCAGGTGCCATCCCATCCAAATCTATAAACCGCATTGGATTATCAAACGCATAATTGTAGGGCGACCATCTCCGCATCTTATCAGCCAATGGGTCTACTGTATTCCACCGTCCAATTGCGGCATCATACCACCTCGCTCCATAATCCATCCAATTCAACCCAAAATCGTCATTCAATTCCTTGCTATTATACGTGTACTTCGTATCCCTCGCTGCATCATTCATCAGCCAAGGGCCTTCATAATTCGCGCCAAACGGATAATAGTGATTCTCTTGCAAAATATCACTCGTGGTTGGGTTATTGGTGATGTCCACGATGCCATTGGCATTTCTGTCGGTAAAGGTCAGACGAGTATTGCCCAAATGGTCACGCAGGCTGTACTCAAAGCGGATGCTCAGGGTATTGTTCACTTCCACATTCAGGTTGTAGTAGCGACCCTCATCGTGATAGACGGCCTCCAGGCGTTTGGCGTTGGTGCCTACCTTGCGGTATTCCAGGCCACCCAGGTAGTCTTGTTCGTACTGTACCGTTGCTCCTACTTTCACAATTTTGCGCAGTTTGCCGCCATTGGCGTCATACACGATTTCAATGTTATTGCCATTACTGTAGGTAATAACGTTGGGCAAATTGAGGTGATTGTACGTAATGCTGGAAATCCCTTTGTAAGAATCCGAAATCAGGTTGCCATTGGCGTCATAAGTATAGCCCGCTCGACCAAGTCTTCCCATTAACCCCAAGCACAACGCTGGTGCAGTGTCTCATGACCTGCACCCATTATTCCCGCGTCTACAGACGCAAAAGTATGCACCATGCCAGAAAAAAATACTAGTTCCAAGGGATTTTGCTTAGTGCTTTTCTCTTACCACTGTGCATGCTTTTGCGTCTGTAGACGCGGGGATAATGGTACAGGTCGTGAGACCTGTACCAGCGGTTACACTTGCGCCAGCGGGTATTCCAGAAATAGACTTGCGCCAGCGGGGACTTATTCCAGCAATACACTTGCGCCAGCGGGTAATCTTTTCACAATTCCCTTTTCCAAATAAATCATTACTTCAGCTGTAATCATACAATTTAGACGAATTTTCAATGTATAGGGCTATAAACTCAGAAAGTGAATCCGTTATGGGTTTAAAGTTTAGTTTATCTGGAATAATTCCAATCCTATACTTGCCATCTGGTTTTATTTCAACTCCATACCACCAACTTTTATGCATATACTCAGCAAAAATGTATAGATGATTATTTTCAGCTAAAGTAAATCCTTCAAATTCTTGCGCAGAGGGCAATATTGATTCTAAAGGATAAAATAAAAAGCCTTCATTATCTATCTCGTTCGGAAAATAAAAATACATTCCATTAACCTTTGAATACAAAAGCTTGAAATCATTTGGTAAAGGCTGGTGGATTATGCTTTCGAAGTTTTCTATTGCCTCTTCTGGCGTGGGAATAATCTCAATCCCCTGATTTTGCCAATGTTGGATAAGTCGATTTATTTGCTCCATCATCTCCATAGTTTCAAGATTTTTTCCATTAGCTCTTTACGACGAACTAATTGTGTGTTTTTTAGTTTGTCCCCACCTCTTGCGAGCGCACTTGAATATTTTGCTAGTTGTTCTTTAACCCACTCTTTAGTAAGACCTTGTTTAGCCCATCTCTTTACTTGAGATGGAGTTAGAGTCCTAGTAACATTTATTGTTTGTCGAACTGCTTCAGCGGTTTGTCCTTCTCCCCAGCCGATGATTTTACCAAACTGTGCAGAGTTGAGTATTTTGGGTACGGTACTTCTCCAGAAAAAAGTTTGAATAGTTTTTAAAACTTTTGGAGCTAACCCTACCACCAAAGCCGTAGTAGCAACAGCTGCTGTTAAATCTTGAGCCTCGTTTTGAGTCAAATCTCCATGCCCTAAATGCGAAACTCGAGTATCAAATGGATTGAATGCTTGTGGGACGGTATAAAAAAAATCTGCGGTTGAATATCCTAGTCTAGTTAAAGCATTGTCACTTTCTTTCGCTTTATCCCAGAACGTAGGTGTATAAGTACTTATTGTTCCCCCACTAGCACCCACATAATAATTAAATTTCGGAATATGAGAATTAACCCAATCCTTCTGAGGGGTTGTATCGTTTCTCATACCTGAGTGCGTAGCATCAGCCCCATTAAAATCACTCCAATTCATCGGATTATTGTACATCGCCGCATAGGGGTTCTCCCAAGCTTTGGCAATCGGATCAGCCTGCCACCACCGCCCAATCGCCGGATCATACGCCCGATACATCGCCATGTCCACATTCGGCCCAAAATCCTGTACCCGCTCGATGCCATTGAACTTGTAGCGGTTGTCCAGTGCAGCGGCATCGTTCATCCAGGGGCCTTCCATAGCGAGGCCAAAGGGGT
>JAAFHQ010000059.1 GCA_013298445.1 Chitinophagales bacterium
TGGTATGTCGGAAGGCTCACCCGTGGTAACCTTTAACCACCCGAATCGCCCGCGTAAGCCGGGGAGCATTGGTACGCCGGTTTGGGGCGTAGAGGTCAAGCTAGTTGACGACAAAGGCCAAACTGTCGCAGTAGGGGAGAAGGGGCAATTGCTTTACCGTGGCCACAATGTGATGAAAGGATATTATTGCAAACCAGATGCCACCGCCGAATCCCTGCAAGATGGCTGGTTGCATTCAGGCGATGTGGCGATTCAAGATGAAGATGGATACTTCTACATTGTTGACCGCACCAAAGACATGATCATTCGGGGTGGCTTTAATGTGTATCCACGCGAGGTGGAGGAGGTGATGATTCAACACCCGGCCATTTCGCTGGTTGCCGTAATTGGGACACCCAACGATGAATATGGAGAAGAAATCAAGGCCTGTGTGGTATTGAAAGACGGAGCTAGCGCCAGCCCGGCGGAAATTATACAATGGACCAGCGAACGGATTGCGGCCTATAAATATCCCCGTGTGGTAGAGTTGTTGGAGGCACTGCCAATGAGTGCTACAGGTAAAATTTTGAAAAAGGATCTGCGAAAATAAGGGGCGATAAAAAAATAGGTGATCATTTTGCCAGAGGATTAGATGAGTAAACGTTTCATTTTAAGTGTCTTATCTAATCCTTTGGCTCAGGAAAAATGATAACTTATTTTTGCCCACCACTAAGGTGTTTGGACTAGGACCAAAGCATGTTCCGGCCTGCTTTGATGTACTTTTTGACATTCAACCAAAAAGCCATTACCAGGTATACAATGATTGGTGACCCCAAGGTAACGAAAGAGGCGTAAATGAAATACAAACGCACCCGGTCAGGAGATAGGCCCATTTTTTGACCAACATAACTACAAACACCAAAGGCGGAACGGGCCAGGAGGGATTTCATTTCTTTCATAGCTGTTGCTTAAGACGTGGTTAACCATTTGAACATGCAAATTAACGCAATATCCGCGAAAAGGTTGTACATGCTTAGAATTTTCAGCGTCAACCCGAAGTTGGAAGGCTAAAGCGACGATATTTTTTTAGCACAAAGAACACAAAGGCAGCACAAAGGGCACAAAGTTAGACGTAGACTGGCTTTGTATTCAATGTGCTGCTTTGTGTTTGGTGGAAATCAAAAAAGATGTAAGCTACAACATTTCTACTCGCAGTTGTTTCAGTGCTCGGGTCATTTGGGTTTCTACCGTTTTGATGGAAATGCCTAAGCGGTTGGCGATTTCCTGGTACTTGAGGCCCTCGTGGCGACTCAATTGGAATACAGTACGGCATTGTGGTGGCAAACGTAAAATTGCAGAGTCGATTTTTTGCTGGGTTTCTCGTCCGATCAGGGTATCGTACGCATCAGGTCCAGGGCAGGCCTGATCGTAAAGACAGTCGTCGGAGTTGTGTTGTTGTTTTTTGGACTGCCGCTGTATGTCGATGGCCATGTTGCGAACACTGGCGTAGAGGTAATATTTTGCGGAGGTTTTGATGTTGATTTGAGCGCGATTTTTCCAAATTTTGTAAAATACTTCCGATACTGCCTCTTCGGCTGCTTCCGGGCTGTGCAGGTAGCGGGTGGCAAAACTGCACAATTGTGCGTATTGGTTTTTAAAAAGGGCCTCAAAACTGGCCGAATCGCCTTGCTCCAGGGTTTGCTTGAACAACGTTTCGATGTGGTGGTTTTGTGCAGCCATAATGAAGTCGGTTTAGGAATTCCGAAGTTTATTTGGAAAATCTCCCCATTCCCTGAAGAATACTCGAAATTAGTTCAATTCATGGTATTTGTTTTGGTAAATAGGAATAAAAAGCGTCAAAAATGTATGTAAACGTTTACGGAACTTTTTAGACAGGGTAGATAAATCCCAATCCTTTTTCTGAATTTGAGTAATATTGTAGAATCAACAAAAGTTGAGAAGGTTGAGAAGGTTGAGAAGTTGAGGCTTCCGCGAGCGACTTAGACGCAGAACGCACTCAACTTCTCAACTCCTCAACCTCCTCAACTTAATCAAAGCCAAGCCATGCCGCAAGTCAGCATAAAAGACATCGCCCGGATGCTCAACATCTCGGTTGCCACGGTATCGCGGGCATTACACGATCGATATGATGTAAAACCTGAAACCAAACAAAAGGTACTGGAGTTGGCTGAACAATTGAATTACCGGCCCAGCTCTCACGCCATTGGTTTATTGAAAAAAAGAACCCATACCATTGGATTGGTGGTGCCTGAGATCGACAATCAGTTTTTTTCAGAAATCATCAACGGCCTGGAAAATGTAGCTTACCAGCAAGGCTACAACGTAATGATCTTCCAATCACAAAACATCTACGAGCGGGAAGTAAAAATCATTGATCAATTGATTGGGGCAAGGGTAGATGGGGTTGCCATTTCAATAGGCAGCTCTACCCAGGATTTTAAACACCTCAACATGCTCAAAGACCTGGATATTCCCCTGGCCATGTTCGATCGGGCCAACGACCAGGTATATGGCCATAAAATCATCAACGATAATTTTGAAGGAGGGTATAAAGCAGGTGAATTTTTGATCAAGAGTGGTCGGCAGCGCATTGCCCATATTGCCGGGCCTTCTACCCTCAAGTTGACCCGTTTGCGCATGCAAGGATTTAAAGCCGCTTTGCGGGATGCACAAATGGAACTTCGCCCGGAATACCTGGTGCATACTACTTTTCGGATGGAGGATAGCCATCAAACGGCGCTGGATTTGTTGAATCTGCCAGAACCACCCGATGCCATTTTTGCGGTAAGTGATTATGTCGCCTTGGGGGTACTCAAGGCTGCGCGGGAATTGGATCTTAAAATTCCCAGGGATTTGGCGCTAATTGGATTCACGAACCTGGCTGTCGGCCCTTTACTAGAACCTCCACTCACTACCATCAGCCAGCAATCTTATGAAATGGGGCAGGAAACGGCTCGCATCCTTCTTGAAAACATCGAATCGCCTGAGAAAGACTTCAAATTACAGACGCGGATTTTTAAACCGGAATTGGTGATTCGAAGCTCGGTGTGAGCTTTCAGTAGCTGACAGCTGATTGCTCATAGCTGATCGCTTAAAAAAAAGAAACCCGCTCCGGCGAACCAAAGCGGGCTAGTTGGCATATGTCTATGCAGGAACTAGAGCGAAGCAGATTTGACCGTCTTGATGATCACTGCTGCCACTTTGTAAGGATCAGCAGCAGAGTTTGGACGACGATCTTCCAAATAACCTTTCCAGCCTTTTTCAACGGTTACAACAGGGATGCGGATTGAAGCACCACGGTCAGATACACCATAGCTGAAGGTATCAATGGATTGAGTCTCGTGCTTACCCGTCAAGCGCAAGTGGTTATCAGGGCCATAAACAGCAATGTGCTCGGCGATAACCGGACGGAAAGATTCGAGTACTTTTTCGTATGTTTCTTTACTTCCTGCGGTACGCAAGAGGGTATTTGAGAAGTTGGCGTGCATGCCCGATCCATTCCAGTCACCTTTTACAGGCTTGCAATGCCACTCGATGGAAACGCCGTGTTGTTCGCCAACACGCTCCAGCAAATAACGAGCAACCCAAATTTGGTCACCAGCAGATTTAGCACCTTTGGCAAAAATCTGGAATTCCCATTGGCCAGTAGCCACTTCTGCGTTGATTCCTTCAACGTTCAGGCCAGCCTCAAGGCAGATATCCAAATGCTCTTCAATGATTTCGCGGCCATAAGCCTTGCCATAACCAACGGAGCAATAGTATGGACCCTGTGGTGCTGGGTAACCATTTTCTGGAAAGCCCAGTGGTTTGCCAGTTGAAGGATCCCAAAGGAAATATTCTTGTTCAAAACCGAACCAGAAGTCGTTGTCATCATCTTCGATCATTGCCCGACCATTGGATGGGTGAGCAGTGCCATCGGCACTCAGTACTTCGGTCATTACCAACCAGCCATTTTTGCGAGCTGGGTCTTGATACAAGGCAACTGGTTTCAGCAGACAGTCGGAGGAGTTACCTGGAGCTTGTTCGGTAGAACTACCATCGAAAGACCACATGGGGCAATCTTCCAGTTTTCCGCTAAAATTGTCAACAATCTTCGTTTTACTGCGCAAGCTTTGCATAGGTTGATAGCCATCCAACCAAATGTACTCTAGTTTTGCTTTTGCCATGACTGCTTTAAGTTTAAAAATTTTGTGTTTAAGGTTAAAAGGCAGAGTGCCCAAATACTGCTGAAGGCAGGTTTGAGCACTCTATCTCTATCTCATATTTGAGTTAGAAGCTATACACTGCAGCCAGGAGGAATACTGAATTTGCCTTCAGTGCCTCATCGCTGTATGAGGTAAAGGTGCCAGTGGCTTTAGCGGAATCAAAACGCAATTCAGGAATCAAACGCAAGTTGCTCGCAATGGTGACGTTACCCGAAAGGGTCAGCGCAAAGATATTATTGTCCACTTCTCCGAAGAGGAAACCATCCTTATCACTGATGGTTTCAGCGCGTACTCCAAAGAGGAAGGAATCGCTGAAAGCATACTTAGCATACAATGCTGCACCGGACCAACTAGCATCGCCATCATTATCAGAAGACAAAGTACGCATGGCTGCGTTGAAACCGAGCCCAAATTTTTCAGTTGCCTGGAAAGAGGCAGTGATGTCAAATTGGTTGCTCATGATTTCGGGGCTATCTTCTGTTTCTTCAGCAAAGCGGCCACCCAAGTAGTTCAAATAGGTGGAAAAGTTACCATTTACATAAGATAACTGTGCACCAAGATGTTGGCCTTTTACCACATCAATTTTGGTATCTGTGTCACCAAATACCCCGATCATTGCCCCAAACTTGTCAGATAAGGCCACATTGGCTTTCACACCGGTGTGAAAGAACGGACCATAAGAAAACAAGTAAGAAGTGCTGTAATTGACATTCAAAGGAGCATCAATCAATTCATAGCCATAGAAAGTACTGAAGTTACCCAGGGTAAACTTCAATGCTTCAAATGGAGCATAGGTAACATAAAGCTGTTTGATCGCAGTCAAAGTCGTTACTTTGCCGTCCGCATCAAAACCACCGTTTGCTCCTTCAGCACGTGGACCGAAAGCCAGGTCAGCTACAAATCCTACTTTACCCTCTTTGGATAAAATCAAGTTAGCCATACCCAGGGAGAAAGAATTATTCGTCCCACCTGTAAAACTGGTTGGTAGTGGCGCTTTTCCTGCTAGGAAATAAGCATCTACTGCACCTCTGATTACAAGTGGAGACTCAGGAACTGAATCCTGCTTACTCCAGCGCTGCTTGAAGCGCGAAACCAATGACTCCTGTAACACATCGTCCTGAGCAAAAGAAATGTTTGCGAGAGAAACAAACACAAATAGACATACTGCACTGTAAAAAATTCTCATGTTTAGATATTTGAGGGTTAGAGAAAGAACAAAACCAGCATTTTAGCACAAATTGAGATTGTGCTAACCCATTAATGCTCACCACAACTATGGCGGATCTTAGTGGGTATGATGATAATCCATTCTCATCCTCTCAAAAATCATTTGAGAAAATGCGCAAGATGTTTTACCTTTGCTCAGCTTTAGTTGAAAATGGATTACCGTTTTCTTTCGCAGGCCTCCAGATTCCCACAAATCTGGGAGGCCTTTTTTGTTTTTGTGCTCGACCTGATGGGTCAACAATCAAAAGAAAAATTGCTTTAGTTGAAAATCCGGCCTTGATACTCAAAGCCATTGTTGGCTATGAGCCACTTCTTCCAGCCGGAATCGAAGTGAAACTTCATTGTTTGAATTGGCACCACTTGCCCACACAAGTGAAAGTTCAATCAATGGTTGTTCTTTAAAGTGGTAATTTGGCTAAGGGCAGGCGGGGTTTGTTGAGTAGCGCTTATTTGCTTGTTTGGTTCTGGTCAGTTGACCTTGGCTTCATTTGATAATGTAAAAGTACTCGCTGTGCCGGGCTCAAACTATTTATTTTTTGCTTTCAATGTGATGGCTAGCGCACTATTATGGGTTGATTGAAGGTGTTAATTATTTGATTTGCAATTGTTTGAATTTATTTTGTGCTTTTACAACCAAGTACACTTAATGGCTTGGTTTTTTATTAAAAATAAGTGAATTCAGCGTAAAAAATTTGCTTTTTCCCCCTGATTGGACTAAAAATCTCTTTTCAATCGGATTATAGTCTGAACTTAAACTGCTTGCTTTATCTTCGCAAAATAGCTCATCATCGTTACTCATTATGCGCAGTATAATTATTTTGCCTTTTTTATTGCTTGTACCGCTATTGTCGCTAGCCCAGCGGCCTGATAGCATAACTGTAGATCCTGTACCAACGGATTTGCTGGAAGATTTTTTGCAAAATAGTGGAGCTGAATCAGGGGATTTTGATTTAAATGGCCAATTTGATCTTTTAGCCACCTTTCAAAAACGCCCGCTTAACATCAATCGTTGTGACGAAGCGGATTTACGAGAATTGGGTTTGCTGAATGACATTCAAATCAATAACCTGTTGCAATACCGTAAAATAGCGGGGCCGCTTCTGGCTTTATATGAATTGCAAGTGATTCCTGGTTTTGACTTAGCGCTCATTCGTCGAATTATCCCTTATTTGACTACCGGGGGTGATTTGGATGATTTTCAGGCTTCCCTCCTGGAAATGATCGGCGATGGCAGAAATGAGGTTCAAACGCGCTGGTCCAGAGTATTGGAAAAGCAGGCGGGTTATTCCAACCCAGAGTCCAACCAGTCTTACCTGGGTGATCCCAACCAGTTGTTTGTACGCTGGCGACATACTTATTACAATCGTTTGAGCTTTGGAATCACCGCTGAAAAGGATCGAGGTGAGGCTTTTTTTAAAGAAAACAATCGCCAGGGTTTTGATTTTTATTCAGCGCATTTTTTCCTGAACAACTACCGCAAAAAACTAAAAGCCCTGGCACTGGGAGATTTTAATGCCAGTTTTGGGCAGGGTTTAATTTTGTTTTCTGGATTTAGTACAGGGAAAAATGCAGCGTCTACTTTAGTCAAACGCAATGCGCGCAACCTGCGCCCTTATGCTTCAGCCAATGAGGCCAACTATTTGCGTGGAGCTGGTATTAGTTATGCTTTGAGCAATCAATTGGACGTGACCGCATTTTATTCCAGCCGCTTGCGGGATGGCAATGTGAATGGAGTCGACACTTTGGATGAAGAAGTAGCCAGCTTCAGTTCTTTTATTGACGCCGGATTTCACCGGACTGTACGTGAAGTGGAGGATAAAAACAGTGTACGCCAGAATATCAGCGGCTTGTCCCTACAATACCATAGCGGAGCCTACCGGCTGGGCCTCAACAGTGTTTACCATCGTTTTGATCGGGCCTTGACCATCAACCCCCAACCTTACAACCGATTTTTCTTCCAAGGGCAATCCCTTTTTAATACCAGTGTAGATTATTCGGCCCGCTGGGGCAATCTGAATGCTTTTGGAGAAACCGCCTGGAGCGACAATGGAGCCATCTCTACTTTAAATGGCCTGCTGATGACCCTGGATCGAAAAATGGATGCAGCCCTGGTTTACCGTCGGTATCCGCGCAATTTTCAGGCGCTGGGTGCGGCTGCTTTTGGCGAAACCGATGGAGGCCGCAACGAGGAAGGGGTATACATGGGGCTGGAAATCCGGCCTCGTACTGGCTGGACAGTTAATGCCTATTATGATGTATGGCGGCACCCCTGGTTGCGATTTCAGGTAGATGCACCCTCGCGAGGCACCGAATGGAGACTGCGCTTGACCTATGAAAAACGCCGACGAATGCGGGCTTTTGTTGAGTTGCGCCAGGAAAACAAAGAGGAAAATGCCTTCGGCAATGAAAGTGCCTATAATGTACTTGCTCCTACCAGACTGGTACAGTTGCGTACCTACATCAGCAACCAGGTGAGCAAAGCCCTCGAACTGCGTACCCGCGCCGATTGGGGGTATTGGGATGGCGGTGTAGGGGCGAGAGAGTTTGGGTTTGCGGTATTGCAGGATGTGATTGTTCAGCCGATTGGCTTCCCACTTTCTTTTAATACTCGTTTTGCATTGTTTGACACAGATAGTTACAATGTGCGCTTTTATTATTACGAAAACGACCTGCTCAACACCTTTTCCATTCCACCCTATTACAATCGGGGCTCACGGGTGTACCTGAACTTACGGTATCGACCTGTATCTGCGCTGACGATAGAAGCCCGGTTTGCCCAAACTTTTTGGTCCAATCAAACTCAAATTGGAAGTGGTCAGGAATTGATCGATGGGCCTCGGAGAACCCAGCTGAGTGCTCAGATTAAGTATGTATTTTAGGACGATCAGTTCCCAGCCATCAGCTCTCAGCAAAATGGACAGCTGAAAGCTGACGGCTGATTGCTGAAAGCTGACGGCTGATTGCTTATCTTTGCGCCTCAAAAAATCCAAAAATGGAATTGTACAAGGAATTCAGCTTTGATGCTGCCCATTTTTTGCCCAATGTACCAGCAGGACACAAGTGTGCACACATGCATGGGCATACCTATTATGTGAAGATACTTTTGGAGGGGCCTTTAGATCCACACTTGGGTTGGGTGGTGGACTTTGCTGAGGTGAAAAATGCCTGGAAACCTCTGGAAAAAATCCTGGACCACAAAATGCTCAATGACATTCCCGGTTTGGAGAATCCAACGGCAGAAGTAATTGCAGTATGGATTTGGGATCGCCTCAAACCTAAATTGGCTCAACTCAAATCAATTGAAGTAAAAGAAACGCCAACTACTGGGGTGATTTATTACGGCAACTAGTGAAATTTGTTGAATTTAAAAAAAGCGGGTAAACTTTAAAGGCGACTTGGGCATTTATACAAATCAGTATTCATTTAAAGCTGGATGCAGTGGATGTAATCAATAACCGTTCCTCTCGCCTGTTTATCATTCTGGGTGGTTTTTTTGTCGCCAATGCACTGGTGGCAGAATTCATCGGTGTGAAAATTTTTGCACTTGAAAATTCCCTGGGGATTGAACCCTTCAATTTCAATTTATTTGGCCAAAAAGGTGCTCTGCAGTTTTCGGCAGGGGTGTTGTTGTGGCCAGTCGTATTCATCATGACCGATATCATCAATGAATATTACGGCAAACGGGGGGTTCAATTGTTGTCTTTTTTGGCCATTGGCCTCATCTCTTATGCATTTATTATGATTTTCGCCTCCATCCACCTGGCTCCTGCTGATTGGTGGCTGGAGCAAAATGTCACCAGGGGGGTACCTAATATGCAAAACGCCTTTAGTGTGATTTTAGGGCAAGGTATGTTGATCATCATAGGTTCACTTACTGCTTTTACCATCGGCCAATTGACGGATGTGCTCATTTTTCACCGCATCAAAAAATGGACCGGAGAAAAAAACATCTGGTTGCGGGCCACCGGATCAACAATTGTTTCCCAGTTTTTCGACAGCATGGTGGTGCTCTGTATTGCATTTAAATGGGGCCCGGAGCTGGTAGGTAATGTAGAACCCTGGACCTGGAACCAATTGTTTGCAGTAGCGACCATTCAATACTCGTATAAATTTTTGATGGCACTCTGTCTTACGCCTATTTTATATGTAGCCCACCGGGGCATTGATTATTACCTAGGACATGAGACCGCAGCTGCCATGAAAAAACGGGCTACTTCCTGGTGATCCCTGTCAAGTTTATAAGCTTTTGAGTCCTTTTTTTTTCTATTTTTGTTGCCAGACGTTTTAGCCTGACCAGATACCTTATATACCTATGCAAAGCATTCAGCAAACCACCGATACCATCCTGATGGTACGTCCAGCCCATTTTGGATTCAATGAAGAGACGGCTTCCAACAATGCCTTCCAGGTCAACGACCAAAGTCTGAGTCCGGCAGAAATTCAAGAAAAAGCCAAAACCGAATTTGACACGTTTGTGGCCAAACTCCGTGCGGCTGGAGTCAATGTAATCGTAGTAGAAGATACCGCTGAGCCGCTTACCCCTGATGCAGTGTTTCCCAACAACTGGGTTACCTTTCACCAGGATGGCCTGATCATCACCTACCCCATGTACGCGACCAAACGCCGCCTGGAGCGCCGGGAAGACGTGCTCAATGACCTGTCTCGGCAGTTCGCCATCACCAACCACGTGCGGATGGAGGGCCACGAGGCTCAGGATAAATTCTTGGAAGGCACCGGGAGTATGATTTTGGATCGCCCCAACCGCCTGGTGTATGCCTGTCTGAGCCCACGTACCGATCCTGAATTGTTGGAGGAATTTTCCCGTATCACGGGTTACACTCCAGTCCTTTTTCATGCTGTGGATGGCCAGGGGCAGGATATTTACCATACGAATGTGATGATGGCCCTGGGTGAAACCTTTGTGGTGATTGTGCTGGATAGCATTCGGGATACCGAAGACAAATCCGATTTGTTGTCTTATTTTGATGCAACTGGCAAAGAAGTCATCGACCTGAGTCTGGATCAAATGATGTCTTTTGCAGGCAATATGCTCCAGGTGCGCAACACGAGTGGTCAAACCTTTCTGGTGATGTCGACCCAGGCTTACGAATCCTTAAGGCCAGATCAAATTGCCAAAATTGAAAAACATACCAAGATATTACACAGTTCGATCAAAACCATTGAAACCTATGGTGGTGGGAGCGCGCGGTGTATGATGGCGGAGGTGTTTTTGCCGAAACAGTAATGCGATTTATTTGTGTTTTTTTAAAACTGAACCTACAAAAAGAAAGGGCTGCCTCCACTGGAAGCAGCCCTTTTTTTTATCCTAAAAACGGATTTCGTTCAATGTTTAGTTGAAGATGTAACGTAGGCCCAATTGTGCTTGCCAAACGCTGTTCACGTTGATGGTTTTTACAAAAGGAGTATCCAGTAGAATAGTCTGTCCATTTACTACCCGAGTAGCCAAACGGAAAGAAGGAGTACCATCGGCCGCCACAGATGCAAAGGTCAGTGGGTTGGCAGTGCCAAAGTTACCTGTAGAAATTTGAGCACCTACGCCCCACGCATCATTAAGCATGTTGCCGAAGTTAAGGATATCCGCTCTTATCTGGATGGTGTTTTTCTTACCACCTACCTTAATGTACATTTCTTGCATTACCGTCAAATCCAATCGAGACAAAGCTGGCAGATAAGCGCCATTGCGTTCAACGTACTGGCCGCGGCGACTTGACAAATATTCGTCACCGTCGATGAATTTGTCGAATGCAGCCTGTTGTTCAGCAGGAGTGAACGTTTTGGCAGTTGCACCAGATCCTACGGTTAGAGGAGCGAACGTAATATCGGCAGCTCGGTTAGGAATGAAGATCAGGTCATTGATTTGGCCGTCGCCATTCGAATCATTGCCATAAGTGTAGTTGATTTTGCTTCCGCTAGCTGCCACGCCACCCAAAGTGATTTCAGTAGCTCCGCCAAATTTGCCACCGTAATTGATGCGGTAGTTGATATAACCTACAGCACGGTGACGCAGATCGTTGTCAGCGAAAGAAGCTTCAAGGTAGTTTTGACCTCCTACAGTTGGTGCATTGGCCTGTACTGTGCTACCCACAGATTGCAGATCAGTTGCCTTAGCATAGGTATATCCAATCATCCCACCAAAACCATTGACAGCTGGTTTTTCCAACTTGGCAGTGAAAGAGTAAGAATAACCTTCCTTGGTATTTGCCAATACGAAGTTGTTGTTAATCTTGGTGTTGATGAAACGAGCTGGGTTTACCGCAGCACCACTCAAACCAGAGGCTGGGAAACGAGAGCGACCGTCTACACCTGTAAACTTGCGATCTGGAGCCTTCAGGTTAGCATCGATGTAACGCAAACCGTTGATTACCTCATTGTACAAACCTTCTACGGTGAATACCAAGCCCAATGGCAACTTTTGGTCAATAGCCAGGTTACTCTTCCACAGAGAAGGGTATCTCAGGTCTTCTTTGGAAGCATTGATCACATAACCACTCAAGTTGTTGATGTCTGTACTGGCAGGCTTAAAGCGGCTTGGATCAGTAGTGAATGGATAAGCAGTAGTACCTGTTTGGTTGATTACCGCAGTGTTTACACCGTTATTACCCAATTGGTTGGATACCAACACCTGTGGGATACGCGAAACAAAGATACCAGTACCCCCACGGATTTGGGTGCTCTGGTTGCCTTTTACGTCCAGGTTAAAGCCCAAACGTGGAGATAATTGTAAGTTGGCTTTAGGGAAAGCGCCAGTGTTAACTTTCAGGTCTTCGCCGTTTTCATCCTTGAAGGTCAGGGCACCTACAACCGGGTTGTAGAAGTTTTCAGCTGTACCATTGTCGTATTTGAAAAGGTCAGCACGTACGCCGTAAATCAGTTTGAAACGTTTTGAAACTTGCAATTCATCTTGTACATAACCGGTGAAGGTGGAAACCTTTAACACTTGCAGCGGTTCGGCTCCGTCAGGCAACAAGGAATAACGCAAGTTGTAGCGGTTCACAGTTACTGGTGAAACGTTGTTGCTTGGGTTGTTTTTAAACTCCAGAGCTGCTTTTTTGAAGTCATCGATGGAGTTGTAAACGTAAACCCCATTAGAAGCAGGGAAGAAAACGTTGTTGGACTGGAAGTATTCGTAACCCAAACCAATGGTGAAGTAGTGCTTCTTAACCGAAATATTGTAGTTGTTGATCAAGTTAAGCGTGCTATAGTTCAGCTTGTTGTTGGGTGTAAATGGATCAAAACCGATGGTTGTGTAGGTAGTACCATCCTTCAAAATGTCGACTGTTGGGAAGACATCCGTACGGTAGGTGCGGTCTTCCGTTTGTTTGTTGAAAGTGGCTACAAAGTTGTTCGAAGTTTTGTTGCTCAACACCGAGTTCAATTCGAAGGCAAAAGAACGAGTATTGTCCTGGATAAGGTAGCCAGTGTTTTCCGCAGACATAGCCAGTGCAGAGTTTTGACGGTTACCATTACCCGCAGTGTTACTACTGCTTGAGCTACTGATTAACTGCTCAGACTCAGAGTTGTGCTGAGAATACCGAAAGGAAGCCTTGTGCTTTTGGCTGATGTTGTAATCCAAACGAACCAAGCCCTTTTTACTGGTGATATCATTGTTGAAGCCATCCAATTGACCCAGGTCGTAGTTGAAATTGGTCTTCATAAAACTGCTTAAATCCAGCAAGTCTGTTTCAGTTACGCGAGAAACGTTACCCGTTGCACCAGCACGGTTTAATTGCCAAGTCAAAGCAGGGTTAGAAGCTTTGAACTGCTCCGCACTAACAAAAAAGAACAACTTGTTCTTAACGATTGGACCACCAAAACGTAGGCCAGTTGTTCCCTCATCCACGTTTACTGATGGGATGTTTTGGCCATAGGCTTTTTTGCCCAGCAAGTTGATGCCCGCAGCTTTATCAGGGTTGGAGTTCCGGATAATCCGATATACCGAACCTGAAAATTCGTTGGTACCAGAGCGAGTAACAGCATTGATACCTGCACCAGCAAAACCCGACTGACGAACGTCAAAAGGAGCAATGTTCACTTGCAATTCCTCCAAAGCATCCAGAGAAATCGCAGTAGTACCCGTACGGCCGCCCGCTTGAGCTGAAGAACCCAAACCAAAACCGTTGTTGAATACCGAACCGTCGATGGTGAAATTGTTGAAACGGCTATCCTGACCTGCAAAGGAACGTCCATTGCTGTAGGCGTTGTACTTGGTAATGTCATCAATGGTACG
>JAAFHQ010000589.1 GCA_013298445.1 Chitinophagales bacterium
CCAGGGAGGATTGAGGCGATTGTTCCAGATGCCTTGCAGATTGGCGGGCTGACCGCCGGGTTGGGAGGAAGAAATCAACAAATACCGGCCAAATTGATAATACAAACTGGCCATGTGCGGGTCATTGGTACTGCTGAAGTTTTTCAAGCGTTCGTCGGTTGGAAAATTGGCGGCAGGAGTAAGTCCCAAATCGAGTTTGACCCGATTAAAATACTTTTGATAGGCTGCAATGTGCCCAGCCAGAATCGTGGCATAAGCTTTGGGATAGGCTTTATTCAGGTAATCCGCAGCCCGTTTTTCTTCGTCGCCGCTCACGTCTTTGTAATTGTTGAAGTTGGTGGCGATCGAAATAAATATTGTAGCGGAATTTGCCCCTTTTACGGTAAGCAAAGTATCGGTGGAGCTCAGGCTGCCACCATCCAGTTTGATGCGGGTGATGCCTTTGAATTCCACCATACCCTTTACCCCTTCGTGGTCGCTGGTGGTGCCGCTGATGGTCAGGTCCTTGGTCGTGGTGGTAGCGAAGACTTTTTTGCGCTGAGGCGAGGAGTAGTTGGCGGAAAAAGAGAGGCTTCCAGGTTTGCTGGCCGTGAGCCGCACTACAATTACCCGATCGGGAAAGGAAGCCAGGGCCTCCCGCGTATACGTGACCCCATCCACCACATAAGTCGTTTTAGCTACCGCTTTTTCAATGTCCAGTTCGCGGTAATAATTGCTGTAGTTTTCATGGCCCGGGAAGGAGAGGTGGAGGCTGCCAACCGGCTGGAACATTTGCCCATGCGATTTTTTGGTGATGATGACCCGATTGGCCAGTCTTTCGGCCACTTTGTGGTTGCCTTCAAAAATGAGCTTTCTGATTTCGGCAAGAGAATCCAAAGACGCCGGGTTGTCGTTGCGGTTGGGGCTGCCACTCCAAACCGTGTGTTCGTTGAGCTGGATGGTTTCTTTGTCTACATTGCCATAGACCATCGCTCCAAGGCGACCATTGCCGATGGGAAGGGCATTTTCCCATTTGCTGCCCGAAGCTTGATTGTACCACAGTTTTAAGCCTTGTTTTTCCTGAGAAAAACCCAGGGTGCTTACCAGGAGTAAACCCAAAAGGAGTGATTGTTGCATCGTAGTAGGTTTGGCAGAGTTTGTTTTTACTTGCTAAAGCGTCACTGTTGGGGTTTTGTTTAAAATTGAAAATGAACTGTTTACATTTATTCAATCGATTGAATTTTTGAACAAAAAAAACTAAAAACTCGAATGCGGAACTTCAACCATGGCTTTGATTACCCCGTTTGCTGGATTGAGCCAATTTTCAAATTCTGAACTCACCTCATCAAACTTTACCCGATGGGTGATGTAAGTGGCCGGGTTGATTTTTTTCTGCTTCAAACTGTTAATCACCTGTTCAAAGTCCTGTCTGGTGGCGTTGCGGCTGCTCATCAAAGTCCCTTCCCGCTTGTGGAATTCCGGGTGGCTAAAGGAGATATCGCCTTTTTGCAGGCCAATCAAAACGTAGCGACCTCCGTGCGCCATGTATTGAAAAGCAGTGTTGATGGCTTTTTGGCTGCCGGTGGCATCAATGACCACGGTAGGCATATCGCCATTGGTGATGTCCATCAGTTGCTCGACGACATTTGCGGCCTGGGCATTGACCACATGGGGAACTTTGAGCTTATCCTTACAAAATTGCAGGCGGTGTTCGTTGATGTCCAGTGCGATGACTTTGCCTCCGGCGATTCGGGCAAATTCCATGGTCCCCAAACCGATTGGCCCGGCCCCGATCACCAGCACAAACTCTCCTTTGGAAATGTTCGCTCTTTGTACCCCGTGTGCGCCGATGGCCAGCGGCTCTACCAACGCCAGTTCATCAAAAGTCAGGCCCTCACCGTGCACCAGGGTTGAAGAAGGCACCGAAAGGTACTCGACCATACCCCCGTCGATGTGTACGCCACAGACTTGCAGTTGGGTGCAACAGTTGGTTTTACCTACCCGACAAGCCACACAGGTGCCACAGCTGAAGTAGGGGATAAAAGTAACCGACTCGCCATGCATAAACCCCGGGGCATCGTCAAACTCGGCCAGGATGCCCGAAAGCTCATGGCCCAGAATCCGCGGGTAGCTAAAATAGGGCTGGGTACCTTCAAAAGCGTGCAGGTCGGTACCACAAATGCCAATGCGTTTGATTTTAATGATGGCTCTGCCTGGCTCCAATTGGGGCTTTTCTTTGGTGGCGTAAACCAACTCCCCGGGTTTGTTGCAGGTCAGTACCTTCATTTCTTTGTTGATTACCATAAAGTGAGTTCAAAACTTATTTTAGCCCCTTGGAGTGTGCCAAGCTGGATCAAATTTAGCTAAAGTTATTAATGTGATTTGTACAATTAATCATAAAAATTTGCAAGCAATTGTTCATTGCAATCTTTTTGAACTCTGCCGGATGAGCAGATCGCTCGCGATGATTTCCACTTTATCCTCTGGTGGAGTGCTTTTCCCATTTAAAATAAATTCAAAATAGATTTGCGCAGCACGTTTTCCTAACTCTTTACTCCTTTGGTCAACGGAGGAGAGGGCTGGTTTAATGATAGGTGCGAACACCTCATTCGCAAAACCGAATATCCCCAATTGTGAGGGTACCTGGATACCCATAGACTCCGCAACTTGCAAAACCCCCAGGGATAAATAGTCCGAAATACTCAAAAAGGCATCCGGCGGTTCTTTTAGCACCAGGAGTTCTCGGGCCACTTCGATTGCTTCTTCTCTGGACAAGGCATTCTCTACGATGAAATGATTAGGAATGTTCAATTCATGTTCCTTGATTGCCTGGATAAAACCTTCTTTCCGAAGTCCAAAAGTAGCCAGGTGGCTTGGACCACCAATGAATGCAATTTTTCGGTAGCCCTGTTCAATCAGGCTCTTGGACACCTGATACGTGATCTCCTTATTGTCATTCAGAATTTTGAAGCTATCCACTTGCTCCATACAGCGATCGAACTGAATGAGCTCAATGTTGTGTTTTTGAATGTTTTGAAGATGTGCTGCGGTTTTAGTCTCTGCTGAAACGGAAATCAAAATACAATCGACATTTTGATGAACGAGGGTATCAATGGCTTTGCACTCGTGCTGAAAAGATTCATGCGACTGGCAAATGATCAAACTATGGTTGTTTTGAAAGCAGACTTCTTCGATTCCAGCGATGGCTTCCGAAAAAAAATACTGATTGATGTGTGGAACAATTACCCCAATGGTTTTGGAGGAGCCTTGGCGTAGATTGGCCGCATGGGAATTGTGCTTGTAGTTGAGCTCACGCGCTTTTTGCTTTACACTTTCACATACTTTGGGATTGATGGATGGATGGTCATTCAATGCCCTTGATACATAAGAAGCAGAAATCCCCAATTCTCTGGCTAAATCATAAATGGTTATCCGTTTTCGACTCATGTCAAATGGTGCATAATGGGCTAGTTTTATGTTGCAAATCTAAAATTTTTCGGTATTACTTAGCCCCTTACTTCTTCCACAATTCATCAATCTCCGCCGCTGGAAAATTCTTGCGGGTACGCCAGGACTGTGACTGATAACCAGCTCCTTTGGACATCACCAATGCCCACAAACCATTGCCATAAGTCAGGTTGGTAATGTGGTAACCTTTGTCCCACAACTCCTGGATTTCATCTTTGGGGAAATAATTGCGGGTGCGCCAGAGTTGGAGCTGATAACCTGCATTTTTGGACATGACCAGTGCCCACAACCCATTGCCATAGCTCAGGCTGGTGATGTGGTAGCCTTGATCCCAAAATTCCTTGATTTTGTCTTGGGGAAAAGTAGCGTTGGTCTGCCAGATTTGGTCAGTATATCCAGTGCCTTTGGACATGACCAGCGCCCAGAGCCCGTTGCCATAGCTGATGCTGTTGATGTAATAGCCGCTGTCCCATAAGGTATTGATTTCCTCCTCCGGAAAATTCGGGCGAGTGCGCCACAATTGATCACTCAAGCCAGTGCCCTGCGACATCACCAGCGCCCACAAGCCGCCTCCATAGCTCAAGTTGCTGATCTGGTAGCCTTTGTTCCAGAATTCCTGGATTTCCGCATTGGGAAAATTGGGGCGGGTGCGCCAGGTCTGGGCATAGGTTACCTTGTTTTTGGACATGGTCAAAGACCAGATGCTGTCGCCATAAGTCAGCCCGCTGATGCGGTAAAGTTGCTTGGGGGTTTCTTTATTGGGGGTGGTGGGGTTAGCCTTCGGATAAATGGTGCCGATGGTCTTTTTGTCACCCGCCGAGAGGATGTAATTCCAACCTACTTCGTAACCGTCCAGCGTAAACTCCTTGCTGACCGGGTAGTGCATGATCGACTTGGGGTCGTATTCGCCATTGGTTTGGGTCACCGAGTATTTGTTCAGTACGTTTTTTTCGACCTCTTCCTTGCTCCAGTTCTGGGTTTGCATGTAGTGGGCGTACACCTTGGGGATGTTCCACTTGATG
>JAAFHQ010000590.1 GCA_013298445.1 Chitinophagales bacterium
ATCTTGGCCAACAAATCGCTGCTGGTGCGGTAGTTGTTGGTCAACTGTTGCCAATAATCGGCTTGGGTAAAATAGATGCGGACCTCCTTGATATCGGCGGTATCATACAAGCCATTGACCCGTTTATCGCCAAAAACCAGTCTTTTTCCGTCCTGGCTTACACTAAGGCCTTCGGGTAACTTTTGGGCATTAATAGAGTGAGTCACCCCAATGCTCAGCACAAGCACGGCCAAGAAGAAAAGTATACATTTCTTCATCTGAATTCAATTGTATGGTTCTAAAGTCGCGTTAAAAATGCCTGGGAGTCCAATAAAACTCCTAAAATACTACAGGCTCACTGTAAATGAGGCAAAAAGATAGATTTTGTACTCACTTTGACGGAAAAGGAAGCCATAAAACAAAGCCCGAACCCCGGCTCAAGCCAGAATTCGGACTTTAATTCATGCTAAAAAGGCACAAAAAATCTTCTTATCAGGTTTCTTTTATTCAACCACGAAGCGTACAAATTCGCCATTTTCTGCCTGCAAAACATACAGACCTTTGGCAAAACTGTGCACGTCAATTTGATCTACCTTCTGGAAACTGCGCACCCACTGTCCCATCACATTGTAAACGTTCCCACTCAGCAATTTGCTGAAATAGAGTCGGTCCTGAACTGGATTGGGGTACACTTTGAAACTGTAGGCAGCTTGAGTCAGGTCTTTGGTGCCAACCGTGATTTGGGTTTTGTCTTTCACCTGGAAAATACTCACCGAGTTGCTGGTTTCATTGGCCAACAATACCAGTGGCTGACCAGTGGGGCTTTCTTTGTCCGAGATAAAGACGATGCCCTCTGAACCAAGATCATCGGTCGCATTATTGGCAGGGAACGCCCGATTGTTGGCGTAAGTGACGTATTTGGGTGCCAGCGGATTGCTCAGGTCATACACCATCACACCCCCAATTCGCTCCAGAGCGATAAAAGCGTAAGGTTTTTTGTTGATTACCGCTACAGTTACACCTTCTGGCTCGGGGCCTTTATCGTCGCTGCGGTTTTTGGCTACAGTGGTGGTACCGTGGCTTGCATTGAACATTTTACCATAAACTGGATGATCACGAGTAATGCGCTCCAGCTGGTCGCCACTATCCCAAACCAGGGCACCTTGCTCGTCCCAAATGCTAAAAGAACGGCTTCCCAATAGGTGAATTTGGTCATAATCGCCATCACCATCCAGGTCGCCACTGGCTTTAGTCACCACGGTGCGGCCAAGCAAATGATCCAAACGTAGGTCGTTGGAGTCAGGGAAAACAGTGGGTTCCAAGCGAATATTTTTAACGTTTGTAACTTCGGTGTAGGCAGTGTATTCGCGGGAATCACCTTCGTTTGCCGTAATCAGGTAATTCTTGCCCGCAACGGTGAATGCAGCAATGGCATCCGGCATGTATACACCATGCACAGGCAAATTGGCCAAATTGGCACCAGTGCTTTGGTCACTGGCGTCCAAGCCATTGCCAGGTTTGTTGTGGTCTTTGAAACCCAATGGGCGCAAAGCCGGAAGCCCCTGGACTGTAGCCAGTTGTTTGGTCGTCAAATCAATAGCGGCGATGGCGTTGTTTTCCTGTAGGGTAACGTAGGCTGTACGCGAATCGGGGCTAAAGGCAATGTATTCAGGTTCCAGGTCCTGAGACAAAGTGCTGCCTCCTGCCTGACCCGTTTTTGCCCCAAAAACCCGAATTCCAGCCTGGCGGTAGTTGGCTACAAAAGGATTCAACTGGGTAAAGCCAACAGTAGTGACCAAGGATTGATTCAACGTAGCAATACCTCCACTGATGTCGATGATGCTGACACTTCCTTCAGGGTCTTTGGTGTAATCACTCAGTGGCTCACCTTCGTTGGCCGTCAGCACAAATTTGCCATCGGGTGAAAACCCAATATGGTCGGGCAAAACACCTACCCCTACTTCCTTCAGAATGACTCCTGCAGTATCAATAAAAATCACTTTGCCGTCCTCTTCCTTTTGAGTAGCTTCGATGGCTGCCGCAATCAAGCCATTTTTGGCGGCAATACTGTTGATGCCACCAAGGGTGGTAATCGGAACAGAGCGAATCAATTTTGGCGTAGCAGGTGTTGCAATGTCTACAATGTCGATCCGACCCGCGATGGAATTGGCGATGAAGATTCTTTTGCTGGCTGGATCAAAAGCCACGATTTCGGAAGAACCACCTTTGTTGCGGAAACTGGAAAGGAGCTGTAATTCCAGGCTATCGGTTGCTACTGGTGTAGCTGTGTCATTGTCCCGGATGTAAAACACCTGCGCTGCATTGGTCGCTAATTGTATGCCTTGGGCATTGCGGAAGCGCAAAACCAAGTACTCATCACTTTCTGCAGCTGCGTCATCAACGATGGAAAGGTTGAAGGTGATAGGGGCAGCTACTGCTCCGGCAGGAATAGCCAAGGTTTGGGTTTCAAAAGTATAGTCTTCACCCAACTTGGCTGAACCAGAAGAGAGGTATGCTTCTACACTTCCTTGGGCAGCCCCCGTTCCACTTAAAGCAAGTGTAATGCTGATTTGCTTTGCATTTTCTAATACACTTTGACTACGTACATTGAAATTCACCGTTGCAAAAGCTGCACCTGGAGAGGCAAAAACAGCAGCGCTGCTGTACGTTTTACCCGTGTTGACCCCAGAAGCACGCCAATTGCTGCCAATATTATTGTCCAGTGCTGGATCGATAAGTTCCAAAGATGGCCCAGTTCCATCTGGGCTGGTGGGCCACGGCGCAGCATCATCGTAGTTGATCGTATCCAGAATAGCGCCGAGCGAGTTGCTCAGTACAATTGGAGCGCCACCATTACCCAAAAAGCCACTGCCCCATTGTTGAAATTTTTGGCCGTAAAAACGGCGGGCGCGCAAAGAATCTGCAGCGATCAAAAACACCCCTTTAGCGGCTAAGTTTTGTTCAGCGATGACCCCCGTAGCGCTACGCGAAAGGCGCAAACCGCCCAAGGCAATGCTGGCATCTCCCCGATTGAAAATTTCGATGAACTCCAGCGAATCTGCACCAGAACCGGCATTGTACATGATTTCGGTGATGAGCAAATCCTGGCCAGCATAGGTATTCCAAAGCAAGGGGCTGGATGTGAATGCGGTGGTCATTTTATTGGGCATTGGAGCTAAATCTACCAACCCATTTACCTTCAGTCGGTAGCTTATACCATTGCGGAGGGCACTGGTTGTAGTCAACGTAATTTTGCGCCCCACTGAGTCATAGGCAATTTTGCTAATGCGCAAGCTGGGTGTAAAGCTGTAATTAATGGTGTCCGTAGCGGAAGCCCGGGTAATGCCTTCATTGACGACTACTTCAATTGTGCTTCCGTTGAACAGCACTACGGAATTGACTACTGGTGGAATTGTGTCTCTCGCAGGGGCACCAATTACAAACGGTGTGAGGCTAAAAGGCAAATCAGGGGCAGTACCATCCACACTTTGGTCGCCAGCAGCATCTTGTGCATCCCAATTGAGCGTTACATCATTGATAGATGCCAGATAGCCAGCCTTGTCGTTACCAGTGCGCGGGCCTTTGTATTGGCCAATGTCCGTTCCAGCTTTCAGGATGAGGGCGGAAGCGCCAGCTACCAAACCAGTGCCATCCAGGGTGCCCGCAGCGGTAGCAACTGTACCGTTTGCAACCATACAAAGAAAGGTCGTTGGGGTATTCACATCGGTACCCGTAAAAAAGAAAATGGCTTCGTCGCTGTTGCTGACTCCACGGTTGCTTGCATTCACGGGCATTACGGTGCCTAAGTTTACACTTGGGCCATTGGTAAGGTCAGTGAAGACAATGACCGTACCAGCTAGGATGGGCATAGCGCCAGTATTCCAGGCATAGGAACTTTCAGCGGCATCGCGAAA
Organism: Chitinophagales bacterium; assembly: GCA_013298445.1. Classification (GTDB taxonomy): domain Bacteria; phylum Bacteroidota; class Bacteroidia; order Chitinophagales; family Saprospiraceae; genus Haliscomenobacter. The sequence continues at coordinate 3,894 of JAAFHQ010000590.1, forward strand.
AGTGGTGCCGCCCCATTCGTCATCCCGAAAATAAATGGTGGTATTGGCCGGGAGCGCTGCTAAAGCAACGATGGCCAAATCGTCGTTTCCATCGGCATTGAAGCCAATCACAGCAATGTCTCCAGCCGATTGGGCGCTGAGCCAATTGCTCATCAGGATCAAACCCAAGGAGAGAAGAAGGTGTACAGTTTTTAACATAATGATTCAGGTTGGTTGGTAAAAAAGCAGGATTATTCTAGTGTGATTTGTATCAGAACAAAGCGAAATTAAAGCAAAAAGAGGGGCTGGAACTGCTGCGGATTGGGCAATAGGTGAGAATTAATGTAGATATTTTATTTGTTTAACCTTCTATTTACATTCATTAAAAACTTATACGTTGATATTTTTTTTATTAAAAAGAAGCTTAATTCGTGCTCAGGTATAACCTTTTTATGTTGTATATCGTATATGCAGTCCAAATACTCTAACTAATGAAAAAGTACTATCTCCTTGGACTCATGCTGCTGAGCAGCGTAGCCTGGCTTAAAGCCCAGGACACGACCTCGATCATCGCCTCCGACCGACCG
>JAAFHQ010000591.1 GCA_013298445.1 Chitinophagales bacterium
ATGCCGAACTTCGCCTCGCCATCAAAGCAGGCTCTTTGCAGGAAAACAACAAACAACTCGGCCTGGCCCATTTTGTGGAGCACATGGCTTTTAATGGCACCCGTCATTTTCCCAAAAACGAATTGGTCAACTACCTGGAATCTTCCGGGGTGCGTTTTGGGGCCGATCTCAATGCCTATACCAGTTTTGGGGAGACCGTTTATCAGTTGCAGGTACGGAAAGACAGCGCCCACTTGCACAAAGGATTGTTGGTGCTCGAAGATTGGGCGACGGGCATCAGTTTTGACCCCAAAGAAGTAGAAAAAGAACGTGGGGTGGTGCTGGCAGAATGGCGCAATCGGCAAGGGCCCAACCAACGTTTGGAAGATCAGTATTTGCCCTTGCTGTACCGCGGCTCCCGCCGCCTGCAACGCTTGCCGATTGGCGATACGGCCATCATCAAACATGCTTCAGTGGCTACCCTGAAGCAGTATTACCAAAAATGGTATCGCCCCGATTTGATGGCCATTGTGGCGGTTGGCGACATTGACATCCTTGCCCTTGAGCAAGAAATCATCCACCGATTTGGGCGAATACCAAACGTCAAAGGACCCAAACCCCATACTTATTCGAATACCATCAATGCCCAACGGCGGGCAAAAATTTGCACCGACCCGGAAGCCGCTTTTTGCCAGGCATTTTTGTACATCCGCCAAAAAGCGAAAAAGCCCTGGCCTGTAGCCCCGCGCACTTACGCAGAGATGCGCGAGTTTTTGAGCCGCAGCCTTTACAACAGCATGCTCAATCGTCGCCTGATTCGCTTGCAACAACAGGTCGATCCACCCTTTACCTTTGCCGGATTGGGTTACGGGAATGATTGGGGGCACAATCCGATGTTTTCCCTCTCCACCTTCACGTCTGAAGCCAAACTCACCACTGCGATTGCGCTATTGTGGCAGGAAGTGCAAAAAGTGAAACAGCAGAACTTTGCCCCAGGTGAATTGGCTCGGCAAAAACAGGAATTCCTCAATTCCCTGCTCCAACAAGCCAACGCCGAAGAAACCACCGCATCGTCTGCCTGGGCCAACCAACTGAGCGAGGCCTTCATTTACGACATTCCCTACCTGAGCCCCCGCCAACGTTACCAAACCAGCCAGGAAGTACTGGAGAAAATCAGCCTGGACGACTTGGCCAAAGTGATTCAAGCGGCACCTGAAAATAAAAATGCCCGGGTTTTGGTGTTAACAGGACCAGAAAAAAACCGGACCAAATTACCCAGTCTGGACAAAGTTTGGCGGCTCCTGGATTCCATCGAAAACAGCGCACCTCAAATGCTGGATACCACCCAAAACTCGACCATAGCGGATCAGCCCTGGGTGGATGAAATTTTGCCTCCTCAAGCCATTGAAAGTGAAAAAACGCAGCCAGAATTTGGGGTCACCGAGTTTCGTTTAAACAACGGGATTCGTATTGTAGCCAAAGTGACCACTTTTCGCAAAGACCAGGTTTTGATGATTTCCTCCAGTCCAGGCGGCAATTCCTGGGTGCCCGATTCGCTCTACATCAATGCGGCCTACTTTGCGGATGTATTGCAACAAGGGGGCATCGGCAAATTTGACTTTGTTCATTATCAGGAAAAACTGACGGGTAAAAGTGTCAGTCTGGCGCCTTATGTGGGGGAGTTGGAGGAAGGTTTTAGTGGATCTTGTCGCAGTACAGAGCTGGAAGATTTGCTGGCATTGGTTTATTTGTACGCCGTACATCCTCGCTTTGATACCAACAGTGTGACCTCTTTCCGCAAGCGGCAGGAAAATGTGCTGAAGAACATGCTCAGTACGCCGTATTATCAGTTTGCTGATCTCAAACAAAGGGTAAAATACGGTGCGACTCCCCGCCGGGGACTCAACCGACTGGAAGATTTACCCAAATTGACCAGTCAAAACCTCAAACAAATTCACCAGGAGCGCTTTGGAGACCTCAGTGATTTATTGCTGGTTTTTGTTGGGGATTTTGACTTGGATCAACTCAAAAACCTGGCCCAAAGGTACCTCGGCAACCTGCCTGCTGCCGGGCGAAAGGAGAGCTGGAAAGACTTGCACCTGGACCTCAAACCCGGTCACATTGATAGCGTTTCACGTGGCGGCCTGGCACCCAAAACCCTGGTGGAATACACCTGGCACGGCGACTTTGAGAATACGGCCCTGGAGCGTTATCGTTTCAGCAGCATGGTCAGTGCCCTGCAAATTCGTTTGCGCGAAGTACTGCGCGAACAGGAAAGTGGCATTTACAGCCTTAGCTTCAATGGCAATGTGGAATACCATCCCCGACCCGTTTACCGCATCACCCTTGGTTTTAATACTGAACCAGAACGGGACGAAGAGCTGATGCAAAAGGCGATAGGTGTGATTGCCGATTTTTGCAAAAATGGCCCGGATGAGCTACTTTTGCAAAAGATAAAAACCACCCAACGCGAAAACCGCCAGAAAAGTGAGCAGGAGAACAGTTTTTGGCTGGCTCAACTGCACCAACGTTACAAGGAAGGTATTGCTTTGGAGGGCTTAAAAACGGTGAAATACCTGGAACTGGTCGAGGGCTTAAATGCCAACGCAATACAAGCGGCGGCGCAACGTTACTTCGACGATAAAAATCGGATTAAACTGGTTCTGAAACCACAATGATACCATGAGAAATTTACTTCCACTTTGTTTTATGCTCGGCCTGGCCTTTGGTTACCTGCAAACCGGTTTTGCCCAACAAGCCGACACGACCACCCTCGAATACCGGACCAACCGCTGGTCGGAACAATTGGCCAAAGACCTGAGCCTACCCTCAGACAAGCTCGTGGACTTCAAAACCATCCACCTGGATTACGCCCAACAAATCCAGCAAATGCGCAAGAACGAAGCGATCAACATGGAAGAAAAGCGCAACAAATTCCGCGGCCTATTACTCGCCCAACGCACCGAAATTGAACAATTGTTGAACGATGAGCAGTACGAGTTGTACGTGGCAAAGGCGGGGAATTGGTACCGGAAGGTGAGCGTAGGGGAATAGGGAAGGGCTTGATTTTTTGAGTTGCTTTGTGTATTTTACCCCAGCAAATTGTACAATTATGAGTGTCGAAACATTAAAAGCGGAATTTTTGAAACTTTCGGATGATGAACAATCCGAATTCAGGAGTTTCATTTTGTCCATCCTCGAAGAGGACGATGATTTTGAACTGACCGAAGAACAAAAAGCGCAATTGGATCAGAGATGGAATGATATAGAAATGGGTAAAGTAGTCACTCTTTCTGCGGAAGAGGTGGATGCTGAAATTATGAACAGGTATGGCCTTAAAAATTGAACTACACCCTGAAGTTAGGCAAGACTTAATCGAAGTTGTTGAATGGTATGAAAATCAAAAAACAGGCTTGGGAATTGAGTTTTTTGATCATTATCGAAAAACCCGGGACATCATTTTAGAGCATCCCAGGCTTTATCGAAAAACTTATCGAACTTTTCGCAAGGCAAATGTTCAGAAATTTCCTTATTGCATCATTTATACAGCCAATCGACAAAAAATATTTATTCTTGCGGTGTTTCACCATAAGCGAAATGCTGAAGCCTGGAAAAATAGAATATAAACGGCAATCAACGCCAAATAAACCCAGGCAATTTCAACTTTTGCAACACCTTATTGATCGACAACAAAGCCTGATAATTCCATTTTTGCCACCTGCTTTTAGGCGTAGGAGTCTCCGACTCAAAACTAGATTGTCCACTCTGCAAGGTCTGTGGTTTTTCCCTAGGTTTCTTTTCCAGTACAACTATTCCATCATAAAAAGCAACCGAAGCAAGGGATTCGGTCAGCTGGTCTTTTTTGAAAGTTGACTGGCCCGAATGCCAGGCATGGATAGAGTCAACAAAATTTTTGGAATATTCAATAAAAGTACCCCGCCGCCGCAACCCGCCGCCGTATTCCAACCAATAAGAAGTCATGGTGTCTTCACAGAGGTAAATCCCATTGGGTTTGACTTTGCTGTACAATTCCTCAAAAGACACGATCTGCTGCTGCATGGTATGGCCACCATCGTCGATGAGGATATCTATGTCCGGAATTTGCGCCTTGACTTGCTGCAAAAATGCCCGATCAGCCTGTGATCCGATGAAGATTTGAATGTTTTCTTCTTCCAGCTCTTTACATTTTGGGTCGATATCGATCCCGTAAATCTTGGCTTTGTCGCCAAAATAATGCTTCCACATCTGGAGTGAGCCCCCGTGGAAAACCCCAATTTCCAGGATCACCACCTCCTGGCCACGGTACTTCGCAAAATAGCGCTCGTAGATGTCGAAATAATGTTGCCACTTATGGATCAGTCGGTTTTGGTTGTTGCGGAAGTACTGTTCTAAGTCCGTCATGAGAATCAGGGTAACTGTATTTTATTTGAAAGGATTTTTAATGCCAAGTGATCCCAAACCTCCATTCAGCATTGCG
>JAAFHQ010000592.1 GCA_013298445.1 Chitinophagales bacterium
ACAAATCGAAATTTGACACTATCAATGATTTCTCGGTTGATCAAATCGAGCTTTGGGGCAGTTGCAAGTTGTGCAATGACCTTACCATTTTCTATTGTAGCTAAAATATTTATCTCAATGGTTTTGATTCGTAAGGTTTTAGCAAAATAAGGCTTGAGAACTTCTAACTCTGGCCGAATATGGAAGTTTTCTATTTCTAATTGTATGTTTTGATTTAACTCGGGAATGAAATGGGCAAATGTGACACTACCGTATTGAAAATCAAAAGCATCAAAAGGTAACTTTAGCGTTTTGTTTACTTCAATCAAAGGGATATTCTCTGTTTCCTGAGCAGATTCATCCGGGTCGTCGAATAGACTCCTATATTTTTGGATTTTCCGATAGTAGGCATTTCGTTTTAGAAACATCCGATGGAGGTACGGAACTTTGGAATCGTGGTAATCATATATTTTGGCTGGTGTTTCACCGCGTTGCACCCTTCCGATGTACTGGATCAACTTCCCTTCAAATGAAAAAGGATAGCAAAGAAACAGGCAATGAAGGTGAGGTAAATCTGTCCCCTCTCCAAACATTTGCCCGGTAGTAATGAGCACTTGAAACTGCCCTTGGTTTAGCTGTACCCACTTGTTTTTTCTAGAGATTTCAGTGTCATCTCCGCTCAGCGTAAGCACTTCGTAGGAGGATTTGAGGTATTGGTAAAGCGATTCAATGTGTTCCTTTCTTTCAGTCAGTAGAACCACCTTTTGGCCTTTCTGCAACTCACCTTTGACATCTTTCAAAATCAACCCATTCCGCTGGGAATCATGTACCAAGATTTTAGAAAATGTTTCAAATTTATCAGTTTTGGGGTTAAATGGTACCTCAAAGCTTGTTTCCCGGGTATAGATTTGGACAGACCTCCCAGCACCATTTTCTATGGCAGGCAACTCTGCAATGATATCCCCTAAAAACAAAAAGATAAGTTTACCATCACTGAATTTTCGAAAAGGAGTTGCGGTAAGGCCATACATGTAATAAGATTGCAACTGTGCTAAAATAGTCCGGTAAGTGTTGGCAGGAACATGGTGACATTCATCGATGAGGACAGTGCCGAAGCTCGTTTTTAGTTCATTTTTATCCAAAGCCTTGCTCAAGCTTTGAATCGTAGCAATGGTGATTTGCGCTTTGGGCTTAAATTTGCCTTGGCCAATTGTTCCTATTTCCGCACTTGGGATGCCCAAAAAAGCACTTATCCTTTCCTTCCACTGCTCAAGCAACTGTTTTCGATGGACTAAAATGAGGGCTGGTTGTTTTTTCTCAGCAATGATTTGAAGCCCAATAACTGTTTTTCCCGCACCGGGTGGCGCAACGATTACCCCAAAGTCTTTTTTATGCGTTGCCTCTAATACCTGATGTTGGTCACCGCGCAGTTGAATCTCAGAATGGTATATGATTGGTTTGTGAGTATGGCGCAAATCCTGAAACGTGTACTCGATATTATTGTCCCGGCAAAACCGAATGATTTTCCCGATACCCCCACGTGGTAAGGTTATTTCTTGGTCACTTTCATCGATCAGTTTAAAAAATCGTTCAATACCCCACGTACTCTTACCCGATTTGCTTTTCACATAAAACTCACTATTTGGAAAATTAAATTCGTCCTTGATGAATTGACTCAACCGATGATCCAAGTTCAGTTTTGAGATGTGCACCTGGCTATCCAGCGAAATGGTTAATTTACCTGGGTTTGTAGCAACAATAGTGGCTACCTGACTAGCAGGGTTTTCGCTAATCCTGCTATACATTTCATCTAAAATAGCAGTTGGAGTTCTTTTGATTTGAGCCAAAAACTGCCACTGATCAGGGAACGGAACGAGTGTATCTGGGTCAATAAAACAATTGTTTCCATTGGCTAATGCGTCTTTATGGAAAGGAAGTGCGATCAAATTGCCTAAACCTTTGCCAGAAAGAGAATCTTGATTGGGGAACAAACGGTCAAAACTGGCATTTTTATCAAAAGCAGAAAACACTTTTGCCAACTCCAATAGATGGATGAATACTTTTCGGCTTTTTACTGCGGGGTAATTCTGCTCGAAAAAAATCCACACATGCCCACCGTTCCCTGAACGTGAGCGCTCCAAGTACGCAGGAATACGATGTTCGGCACAGACTTGAATAAACCGACGGCAAGCTTCCACCCAACCCTGATCATCGAAGTCGGCTGCTAGAAACCAAGAGGTATTGTCTTTCAGCAAGGGGTAAATTCCGATGAACTGTTCACCGCGCAAATGTTTTTCTATTTGTGCATCACTGAGAGGTAGATAGGTCTTTTCATTGTAGTCTTTGAATGATCCTCCATTCATTTTGTGCTGCCGGTAGAGATAGGGGTCGTATTGGTAGGCAGGCATGTATCCGCTCTGGTTTCCTTTTTCCCAGCGTGTGGCGAAGACGTCGGTGCGGGATTGGAAGCGTGAGCGGAGGAGGGGGAGCTTGGGCATAAATTTGAAATTAGAGCATAGCCGTCAGATACAATAGTGTTGTAAATCAAAGCAATTATAAAGAAAAGGCACAAAATAATTACATGACTATCCCATAGGATTTTATAAGCTAGCATTTTAACGCAGTGCTTTAATATTCAGGGTAGTATTATTTTAGAACTCAAAGTAAATGTTTATAAAAATTACACTACAAACAAAAATTATTTTTACTTTTGAATTAAAGTCAAAAAAACAATGTCCTTATGGAATTAGATAGCAGCAATTACCAATATTTGGTTGAACAAATTTCTACAACTTATACGCAAGGACGCTTCAATTCCCTACAAGCGGTCAACACCCACATGGTGGAAACCCACTGGAAAATTGGCAGGTATATTGTAGAGTTTGAACAGGAAGGAAAGATAAGAGCAGGATATGGCAAAGGCTTATTACCGAAATTATCCAAAGATTTAAGGCAGATACATGGCAAGGGGTTCAGTTTAAGCAATTTGATTCGCATGCGACAATTTTATGCCACCTTTCCAATTTATGCGGAGCTTTCGCACAAATTGAGTTGGTCCCACTGGGTTGAGGTTTTAAAGATCGATGACTCGATTGAGCGCTCATTCTACATCCAGCAAACAATACTCGAGAATTGGAGTACAACCGAGCTAAAGCGCCAAAAATCAACTTCTCTTTTTCTCCGATTAGCCGCCTCGAAGGACAAAGAAGGTATCCTTGAACTGGCTAAACGGGGGCAAGTTATAGAAAAGCCAACTGACCTCATCCGTGAACCCTATGTAATGGAGTTTCTCAAAATCCCCGAGCCTTATCATTTGTCTGAAACCGAATTGGAAAAAAGACTGATCGATCATTTACAGGCTTTTTTGCTGGAGTTGGGGAAAGGCTTTGCGTTTATTGGGAGGCAGTATCGCATTACACTGGACAATACTCACTTTTATGTAGACCTAGTTTTTTATCATCGAATTCTGAAGTGCTTTGTCTTGATTGACCTGAAACGTGAAAAAGCGGGCTACGAAGCAGTAGGTCAAATGAACATGTACCTTGGCTACTTTGAAAATGAAGAAAATACAGAAGGAGACAATCCTCCGATCGGCATTGTCCTTGCCAAAGAGAAGGATGACCTCCTGGTGCAATACGCCATGCATAATCTTAGCTCCCAATTATTCATCAGCAAATACCAACTTTATCTGCCAAACCAGCAAGAATTACGAGCGGTGATTGAGCAACAGTTGAAAATGGGAGAGGAGTAAAGGTTTTTAACGTGTAGAACATTTTCAAGAGGTGTTGAATCAGTGGGAGGTGGTGTTGAAGGGGTTGAAAATGCCAATTGGGGAGGAGATGGGGGTGGTTAGGAGTGGATATGAGTATGTTGGGAACTTAAATTAATAATGATTTGTTGTCTGTTGCATGTATCCTGTGGAGTTTTTAGTGTTTTTTTCTTAAATCCCTAAAAGTCAATCAATTAACAATTGATTTTGAGCAGTAATTTTTGAAAGCCTAATTTTTTTGCAGGTATGAGAGCCCCCATACCTGCAAAAAGTTACTTTGCGTCTATAATTTAATTATCCATACCAAATCCATACTTTTTAAAACTTCCACGGACTATTGATGTAAATTAACTAGAAATTTTCTGAATGACAACTGCAAAGAAAACTACAAGAAACCAGGCCACAAAACCTGAAATCACTCCCTGGTACAAACAATTATGGGTGAAAGTATTAGGCGTGATTACCATCGCTGGTGTTATATTCTCTGCCTTGGATACAGGCATTTCCTTGTATGAAAAATTCTACCCATCTAAGCCTAAAGAAATATCATTCCGTGATTTACCGATTAAGATAAAATACAACAAAAGCTCAGACTTAATAGTCAGTGCAAAAATTCCGTACACATTGCAAGTACAGACCAATTTAGTTGATTATATTGATCAGGATAGCATTAAAATTTTGGACTTCAAAATTTTAAATAAAA
>JAAFHQ010000593.1 GCA_013298445.1 Chitinophagales bacterium
CAAGCCTTTTTTGGCGTCCGCGTCAAAGGTTTTCAACACCACATCATCTGATTTGATGCTGATCTTTACTTTCCCCGCAGCATTGACGTACACAGGGAATTTCATCTCCGCTTTGCCTGTATCCGCCCAAACCGCAAATACCGCTCCCCAACGAGGCGACCAGCGCGGAGCATCCGGCTCAAATGCCTTGATGGTACTCGCCAGCACGTCCGCCTTGAGTTGTTGTATTTCTTTGGCTTCGCCAACGTACAAGGAGCGACCATGTGTACCGACCACAATCTCCCGTTCACGCGGGTGAATCACCACATCGTGTACTGGAGTGGCGGGCAATCCGTTGTTCATCAGTTGGAAACTTTTGCCCCGGTCCAGCGAAATGTACAAACCATGATCAGAACCTACGTACAAGAGATCGGGATTTACGGGGTCTTCCTTCACCACGTTGAGCGGTTCCATCGGCAAGTCTTTGCCAATAGCAGTCCAGGTTTCACCGTAGTTGTCAGACATATAGAGGTAAGGGGTAAAATCGTCGTAGCGGTAGCCATTTAGGGCTACATATACCCTGCCTTCCACAAAACTGGAAGCTTGGATACGCGCCACCCACAAGTCTTTCGGCAGGCCATTGGTGATCAGCTTCCAGCTCACCCCACCATCGCGGCTGACGTGGATCAAACCATCGTCGGAGCCCGTGTAGAGTAAGCCAAATTTGAGCGGAGATTCATGGATACAGCTCAGGGTGCCAAAAGGCACGTCACCTTTTTTACCTCCTTGAGTCAAATCGTCGGAAATTGCCTCAAAATTGTCTCCCTTATTAAACGAGCGATGCAATTTGTTGGAAGCCATGTATAAGATGTCCTGGTTGTGTACCGACAAATGGATCGGTGCTTGCCAGTTCCAGCGGAGTGGACGTTCACCAAATTTATGACGGGGTGTAATGAACTTGCGCTCTCCGGTGCGGGTGTTCTGCCGGGTATAACTGCCGAATTGTGATCCGGAATACACCGTCGCATTGTCACGAGTATCCACCATCACCTGCATCCCGTCGCCGCCGCCAATGCGCTTGTAGGGGTATTGCCCACCAGAATACCAGCCACTACCTGCCTGATAGGTACTTGGTCCCATCCAAACGCCGTTGTCCTGCAAACCACCGTACACATTGTAAGGTGTGGCCATGTCGACATTGATGTAATAAAACTGGCCCACCGCAGGGGTGTTGCAATGCACCCAGTTTTCACCATCATCATAGGAAATGTTGATGCCCCCATCATTACCGAGAATGAGGTGTCCGGGACGTTTGCCATTGATCCACAAAGCATGGTGGTCACTGTGTACATTGTCATCATCGATGCTGCGGAAGGTTTTGCCTCCATCATTGGAGCGCAAAACGGGCACTCCGTAAACGTATACTTTATTGGGGTCATTCGGAGCAACCCGTACCTGGCCAAAGTAGTAGCCATAACTGCTGTACACTTGATCCAGGTAATCTTTGTGGGTGCGTTTCCAGGACTTGCCTTCATCATCCGAGCGGTAAATTTCCAGGCCGACTACATCCGTTTCAAACAACAGAGAATTGGCATCTTCGGTAAATTCAACCAGGCTCGCGGGTTTGGCTTTATCCGATTTAATCATCTCGGTCACTTTTTCCACCGTCAAATCCGCGGGAAAACGATTGCCTGCCAGGTATTCTTTGATCTGGTATTTTTTCAAAGCCAAAAACTGCTCTTTGCTCATGGTGCGCAATTGGGCATTGGTCAGCGCATCAGGTACTTCTGGTGTTTCGGGTGCGCGGCGGTTGTAGTTGTCGATGGCTGCGTACAGTACTGCTTTACCTCCAGAACGAACGATGGCCAAACCAATCCGGCCAGCGCCTTCACCCGTAGGAAATCCCGCAGTTAGGGTACTGAGCAAGGTCCATTTATTCCCGCCATCGGTGCTTTTGTACAATCCCGAACCTGCACCAGCCTCCACAAAATTCCAGGCCCGACGCTCACGGTGCCAGGTGGCAGCGTAGAGGATATTCGGGTTTTGTGGGTCAATGACCAAATCGGCAGCGCCTGCATTTTCACTGGCAAAAAGGGTCAGTTTCCAGGTTTTGCCTCCATCGGTGGTTTTGTATACCCCCCGTTCCTTGTTGGGACTGTACAAGTGCCCTAGTACGGCTACCCAGGCAGTATTGGGATCGGTAGGGTGCAAAATGATCCGGCTGATGTGGTGGCTTTCTTCCAAACCCAGGTATTGCCAAGTTTTGCCTCCGTCGGTGCTTTTGTACATTCCGGAACCTGCATAAGAAGAACGGCTGGAGTTGTTTTCACCCGTTCCCAACCAAATGATGTTGTTTTTCCAGTTGACAGCCACATCTCCAATAGTCATTACAGCCTCCTTGTCAAAAAGAGGTTCGAAGCTGATGCCGTTGTTGGTAGTTTTCCAAAGGCCGCCCGAAGCAAAGGCAGCGTAGAAATGGCTGGGGTCGTCCTCCCGAACGTCTACATCAACGATGCGCCCGCTTTGTACAGTTGGGCCGATGTTGCGGAATTCGACGCCATTGACCAGGGAGTTGGTTTCTAGAGCCTTGCGTTGTTGCAACATGCTCTGCATCCGTTGCGCAGCGGGGGTAGCCGAAGGCTGTGCTTGCAGGATGATACTCACGCAGAGAAAGAGTATGGGTAAAAATGGTTTCATTGGTGAATGTGCTTGTTTAAACTAATCCGTGTTAAGTGATGGGTGAAAATAGGGATTCTTGCAGGATCACCCAAGCGCTGGTACTTTTTTAGAGATGAATGCATTCTGAACAGTGCTAAACAACCTTAATTTGCTCCATTGTAACAACTAAAAAAGGAGTACACCTTACGATGCACTCCTTCAATTTCGGTAATTAGGCTAAACTCAAACATTAAGCTGAGGCTCGTTCCATCCTGTTTAGTTCCGTTTGATCATAATTTTTTTCACCACTGCCGCTCCGTCAATGATAGCCCGGAGCAGGTAAATGCCGTCCGCCTGGTTGGACAAGTCAATTTGTTGAATTGGCTCTTTGTTCGGTGAGGTCCATACTTTTTGGCCAGCATAATTGAATACTTCCAATTTGGAGCATTCCTGAGCTTCCATGGCTGCAAAATGAACCATTCCAGTACTTGGATTCGGATACACGCTCGGTTCTTGGGTAGGTATGGGGCTCGCTTGTACCGAAGGCGTATGCGAATATTGATTCCCCCCAGCTGGCCCAATGTACAGGGCATCCAGGGCCATATCGCTGGTATTTGAAGCAGTTACCCCTCGGAAACGGATACGGGTAGTGCCGTTGTTGTAAGGTTGAAGGTCAATGGTAGCTTTGCGCCACTGGTTGCCCTGGTTGCCCGCAAGGGTCCATACTGTAGTCCAGGACACGCCATTGTTGGTGCTGATTTCCACATTCAATTCACCCATTTGTATACCGTACATGTGGTAATAAAACTCCAAAACGGGGTTGCTCACGCCGCTCAAATTCAAACACTTTTGGGTTTGTAAAACCGCAGTCCGATTTGGACTGGATGAGTTGATATAGGTATAAAAAGAGCCGTGTTGCGCTACATCGGGTCCGGTATTGGCATTTGGAGTTGCACCGCTGCGGCGTAGCCAGTTGGTTTGATAGCCAAGGACTCGTTCAAAGATGATAAAATTGGATTCAAAACTACCACTCCAGGGGAAACTACTGTACAAAGTTCCACATCCACTAGCTGGTTCCGTGATGGTAACCGAACGAACGAGCTGGCAATCCCTGGAATCGATGACCGTAACTGTGTAGGTACCAACTGCGAGGCCATTGACATTTGCCGTCGTAGCATTGGTTGACCACCGGTAATAATATGGAGCTACACCTCCACTCACACTCGTGGAGATAGATCCGGTAGATTGCCCAGGTATGGCTATGTTCGCAGGAGTAAGATTGGCTTGTAAGGTTGGTGGATCTTGTACTGTAACAATCGTACTTGCCACGCAGCCCAAGTCGTCAGTTACGGTAAGCGTGTAGGTACCAGCACTCAAACCCGTCAATATGGAGGTCGTATTTCCATTGGACCAGAGGTAATCCAAGGTCCCATTTGCCCCAGTGACCAGAGCCGTGATTTGGCCATTGCTGCCTCCGTTGCAAGCCGGAGACAACACTGTACTGGTAAGGCTGAGACCGCAATTTTGTCCATCATTGTAAAAATGAATGTCATCAACTGCAAAATCAGCCTCATTGCCACTAGCCAAAAAGCAGCCGATGCGGAATTGCACATTTGCCACATTGGTATAAGGACTCAAATCACAGATGGCCTGCTGCCAGGCGTTGCCTGTCCCCTGATTGGAATAAAACAAGAGATCTTGTGGCAAAAAGCTCCACGTGATGCCACCATCGGTACTGGCCTGTACCGCATATTCTAGAATGTTGTTGCCAAAGGCATGATAGCGTATCGACATCTTGGGGGCTGAATAGC
>JAAFHQ010000594.1 GCA_013298445.1 Chitinophagales bacterium
TCACCAAACAACACAAGGACTTATGAGTACCATTGTTGATGTTCACGCCCGGCAGATTCTCGACTCCCGCGGCAACCCAACGGTAGAAGTGGAAGTAACCACTGAAGACGGTTATTTTGGCCGCGCTGCCGTTCCATCCGGTGCTTCAACGGGCAAACACGAAGCAGTAGAGCTTCGCGACAATGACAAAAGCCAGTACCTGGGCAAAAGTGTAAACAAGGCAGTTAGCAACGTAATTGAAGAAATTGCGGATGAGCTGATTGGCTTGGATGCAACGGAGCAAGTTTACATCGATAAACTGCTCATTGAGCTGGACGGTACCGAAAATAAAAGCAAACTGGGCGCCAACGCTATTTTGGGTGTATCTCTGGCGGTTGCCAAAGCAGCAGCTGAAGCTTGTGGCCAGCCGCTTTACCGCTACGTTGGTGGTGTAAATGCCAACACACTCCCAGTACCGATGATGAACATCCTCAATGGTGGTTCACATGCCGACAACAGCATCGACTTCCAGGAGTTCATGATCATGCCGATTGGTGCACCTACTTTCTCTGAGGCATTGCGATGGGGCGCAGAGGTGTTCCACAACCTGAAAACGGTACTCAAGAAAAACGGCTACTCTACCAACGTAGGGGATGAAGGTGGTTTTGCCCCCAACATCAAGTCGAACGAAGAGGCCATCGAAATCGTGCTGAAATCAATCGAAGTAGCGGGCTACCGCCCCGGCGAAGACATCGTGATTGCGATGGACGCTGCGGCTTCCGAGTTCTACAACGAAGAAGAAAAAGTATACCATTTCCACAAATCCAGTGGCGACAAGTTGACCTCATCCGAAATGGTGGGTTACTGGAAAAGCTGGGTGGACAAATACCCGATTGTATCCATCGAAGACGGTTTGGCTGAAGACGACTGGGATACCTGGGTAGAAATGACCAGAGTATTGGGTAGCCGCCTGCAAATTGTAGGTGACGACTTCTTTGTAACCAACACCAAGCGCTTGCGCGAAGGGATTGCTAGAAATGCAGCGAACTCGATTTTGATCAAAGTCAACCAGATTGGGTCTTTGACCGAAACGATTCAAGCGGTTGATTTGGCAACCCGTAATGCCTATACTTCTGTTATGAGCCACCGCTCTGGCGAAACCGAAGATACTACCATTGCCGATTTGGCCGTTGCATTGAATACCGGACAAATCAAAACGGGCTCCATGTCGCGCTCTGACCGGATCGCTAAATACAACCAGCTCCTGCGCATTGAGGAGGAATTGGCTGAAGCAGCGATCTATCCCGGTGCGGGCATTTTCCGTTGGCGGAAATAAATCTTGTGATCGTGTAGGCTGGTGTGCCACACCACACCCACACGATCACACACAAACCCACACCCATTCTTATGAGCACTAATCCAATCCAACCCTTCATCAACTTGATTCCGGGCCCGTTTCGGAACCGCTATATTTTGTTGTTGACGGTTTTTTTCTTTTGGATGATCTTTATCGACAAACACGATGTGATCACCCAATGGAGGTTACAAAAAACCAAAGACAAGTTGGAGCAGGACAAGGAATACTACGCCAAAAAAATTCAGGAGGCCGAGCGGCAACGCAAAAACCTACAGAAAAACGGCGAGCAGTTTGCCCGGGAAAAGTACTACATGAAGAAGGAAGGGGAGGATGTGTTCATCATTGAAGAAGAAAAATAAATAGCAAGGGTTCCAGGGTTGTTTCACTCTACCCGGTCACTGAGCGAAGTCGAAGTGCCGGTTAGAGTGAAACAACCCTCAATCCCCCAAACACTTAATCACATGTCGGTTCTCGTTAATAAGAATTCCCGGATCATTGTACAGGGGTTCACGGGCAAGGAGGGCACCTTCCATGCCACACAAATGTTGGAGTACAAGACCAACTTGATCGGTGGGGTTACTCCTGGTAAAGGCGGAACAACGCATTTGGACAAACCCGTTTGGGATACCGTTGAACAGGCGGTAAAGCAAGGGGGAGCCGACGTATCGGTGATTTTTGTACCACCTGCATTTGCTGCTGATGCCATTATGGAAGCTGCTGACGCGGGCATCAAAGTGATCATCTGCATCACTGAAGGTATTCCAGTACAGGATATGGTGAAGGTGAAGGCTTACATAGCCAACCGCGATTGCCGCCTGATCGGACCTAACTGCCCCGGTATAATTACTCCTGATGAAGCTAAATGCGGCATCATGCCCGGCTTTATCCACAAAAAAGGAACAATTGGTATTGTTTCCCGCTCTGGTACATTGACCTACGAAGCCGTGGATCAAGTGACCAAAGCAGGTCTGGGCCAATCAACTTGTATCGGCATCGGTGGTGACCCCATCGTAGGTACTTCTACCAAAGAAGCGGTTGAACTGCTGATGAACGACCCTGAAACCGAAGCCATCATCATGATTGGTGAAATTGGTGGGGGCATGGAAGCTGAAGCAGCCCGTTACGTGAAAAAATATGGCACCAAACCTGTAGTAGGATTCATCGCGGGTCAAACTGCACCCAAAGGCCGCAAAATGGGCCACGCAGGCGCCATCATCGGTGGTGCTGATGATACTGCTGAGGCAAAGATGAAAATTATGGAAGAGTGTGGGATTCATGTGGTGCATTCTCCAGCGGACCTGGGAAGCACTGTGTTGAAAGCACTTGGAAGATAATGAACTTTGATTCATTTTAGGTAAGAGCGTAGAGGTGTGGAAATGCACCTCTACGCTCTTGTTGTTTTATCTGCTTAGAATTGGGGCAAAATGAGACACTTATTTTTTCATGGCCCCTACTCATTTTTCACTTTTCGTTATTCGCTGCTTATCTTCACCCCGTTAACTGACCGTCCAAATTCAACCTACATGAGTCAAAAACGCCAAGGTTCTGCCCTCACCTTCATTTTTATCACCATGCTCATTGACGTTACAGGCTTGGGCATCATCATTCCGGTGCTGCCTAAACTGATTATGGAACTGAGTGGTGAAGGGTTGAGTTCAGCAGCTCGTTACGGGGGGTGGATGATTTTTGCATATGCCTCCATGCAGTTCATTTTTTCCCCGATTTTGGGCGGGTTGAGTGATCAGTACGGGCGTAGGCCGGTGTTGCTTTTCTCGTTACTGGGTTTTGGGATTGACTATATCGTGCTGGGTTTTGCGCCTACGTTGGCCTGGTTGTTTGTGGGCAGGCTTATTGCGGGCATCACCGGGGCTAGTTTCACTACCGCAGGTGCTTACATTGCCGATGTGAGCCCACCTGAAAAACGTGCTCAAAACTTTGGATTGATTGGCGCTGCCTTTGGCCTTGGCTTCATTATGGGGCCAGTATTGGGAGGCTTTTTGGGAGAATATGGGGCAAGAGTCCCATTTTTTGTATCAGCTGGGCTAACCTTGATCAACTGGTTGTACGGTTATTTTGTATTGCCGGAATCACTTTTGCCAGAAAACCACCGTCCTTTTGAATGGTCGCGTTCTAATCCCATCAATTCCTTGCTGAATTTGCGCCGCTATCCCATTGTACTTGGATTGGTTTTTCCCAATGTGTTGATCATGATTGCCGGCTTTGCCACCCAAAGTACCTGGACTTTTTACTGCATGGACAAATTCGGGTGGACGGAAAAAATGGTAGGTCTCTCTTTAGGTTTTGTAGGGGTTATGGCTGCCCTGGTGCAAGGTGGGCTTACCCGTGCCATCATCCCTAAGTTGGGCAATTACCGGTCTATTTCGGTAGGTTTGGTCTTGTATGGTATTGGTTTTGTGTTGTATGCCCTTGCTGACCAAGGCTGGATGATGTTTGCTGTCACGGCCCTCGCTTCTCTGGGAGGGATTGCGATGCCTGCTTTGCAAGGGGTAATGTCGAACCAAGTTCCGATGAATGAACAGGGCGAATTGCGCGGTGCACTCACCAGTGTGATGAGCCTTACCTCGGTGGTTGGGCCTTTGATTATGACCCAACTATTTGGCTATTTTACTTCCAGTGCTGCTCCAATCCAGTTGCCTGCCGCACCATTTTGGTTGGCGGCCGTGCTTATTTTTTCTAGCTGGTTATTGGTTGTCAATGGTTTACGTGGGTTGAAAATTTAAACAATTGCTGATTCCATGAGCACCGAAATCCAAACAAAGTTACTGTCATTGCTTATTCCAGCTTTCAATAGTGAAAAACGACTCAGGCCAGCTTATGAGGCGCTGCGCGATTGTTTGGAAAAGGAAAACATTCCCTTTGAAATGCTCATTATCGACGATGGTTCGAAAGACAATACCTGGGAATTGATGCAAACACTGGCAGCAGAAGACCCTCGAGTACGCCCTTTTCGGATGAGCCGCAACTACACCTCGCCTTACGTGCATTTTGCCGGGATGTCGGTGTGCAAGGGGGCTTGTATAACCTTTATGCCCGACGATCTACAACGCCCTCTAGAAACCATGGTGGAATGTTACCGCATTTGGGA
>JAAFHQ010000595.1 GCA_013298445.1 Chitinophagales bacterium
GGACCGCATCACCATCGATACCGTGGAGCGCTACCAAGGTGGGGCACGGGACATTATCATCATTTCGCTGAGTACCAATACCGTGAATCAGTTTCGCTCGCTGATTTCGCTGTCGGAGGAAGGGGTGGATCGGAAGTTGAATGTGGCCCTGACGAGGGCAAGGGAGCAGTTGATTATTTTGGGGAATGGGGAGCTGTTGAGCGGGAATGAGGTGTATCGGGAATTGATGGGTGTGTGTTTTGGGGTGTAGGTTATTATAATGGCCTTAAAATTTTGACAAAAGTAAACATATGTTTACTTTTGCGCCATGAATAAATTAGTAGAAACCTTAGACAAAGTAGTTCAGGTACTAGAAAAGGAGCAAATCTCCTACATGCTGGTGGGTGGATTCGCCGTTGGTTTTTACAACCATGTTCGGTTTACATTGGACATTGATTTGATCATCCAGATTCATGTGCATCACATTGACAAAATCATTCCCCATTTCCCGGAATGGCAAGGACAACTACAAGGCTTAAAAGACAGCGCTACCCAGCTTAAATTCTTCAACATCATTGATTTTTCAACGGGAGTCAAGCTCGATTTTATGCTCTACCAAGATTCCGATTACAATTGGACAGCATTTGAACGCAGGCGAAAAGTAGATTTTATGGGCGTTGACTGCTATATCGCTGCCATCGAAGACCTGATCATTGGCAAACTGCTGTGGTATGCAGCATCCAAAAGTGAAAAACAATTAGGCGATATTCAGTATCTTTTGACCGTTTCAAAGGTCAATTTCGACTATTTAAACCTATGGTGTGACCGCTTATTAATCAACCGTTATGGACTATTTTGAGCTCATCAATTCCAGTAAAGAAGCCGAATTGGCCTATGCCAATTGGTACTACCATTTGCCCAATGAGCGCAAGGCGCAGATCATGAGTGACACCTTTGAATTTGGGGTGAATACCGTACTGTACAATTACCGCAAAGCCCATCCTTTTTGTGCAGAAGCAGAAGCGCTATTGTTTTACATGGAGCAAAACCTTAAGTCCCATTTTTCGGAAAGCACTTGGGCGTTTGTTCGGAAAATCATGGAAGAGAAAGCGGAACAGGAATGGAAAAAGCGCTTCAAAGCGATGAAGGATGACCTGGATTGGTCTTATACCGACATGGCGAACATCATGGACAGCGACAGTGCAGATGCTGTAAAATCCTCGGTTTCGCGAAAACTTCCCGGCTTTGCAAAGTTGGCCATTGGGGTATATGAGTCGATGAAGGGGAAAGTAAGTAAAAGCACCACTCCCTGATAATTCTCATCCCCATTCCCCTCCCAAACTTCCCCAAATTTCCTATCTTTGCGGCACTTTTTTAAACCAAACGCTAAGCAGACCACATCATGGCTTTCCGCAAAGAAAAAGACAGTCTGGGCTACGTAGATGTACCCGCTGACAAGTACTGGGCCGCACAAACCCAACGCTCCAAAGAAAACTTCAAAATTGGTGGGCACCTGATGCCCCTGGAAATCATCCGCGCTTTCGCCATTTTGAAAAAAGCCGCCGCTTTTACCAACTTTGAAGCCGGGGAATTGTCCAAGGAAAAAACCGATTTGATCGCCCAGGTGTGTGATGAAATTTCGGCAGGAAAACTGGATGACCAATTCCCTCTGGTGGTATGGCAAACTGGTTCGGGTACCCAATCCAACATGAACGTCAATGAGGTGATCGCCAATCGCGCCCACGTCATCACGGGCGGGACTTTGGAGGATGCCAAAAAGGTGCTGCACCCCAACGACGACGTGAACAAGTCGCAGTCTTCCAACGATACCTTCCCTACTGCGATGCACATTGCCGCCTACAAAATTTTGGTGGAAACCACCATCCCTGGCATCGAACTGCTGCGCGACACGCTCAAAGCAAAGTCGGCTGAGTACATGAAGGTGGTCAAAATCGGTCGTACCCACTTGATGGATGCTACTCCGCTCACCTTGGGCCAGGAACTGTCTGGTTACGCAGCGCAATTGGACTACGGCATCCGCGCCATCAAACATACCTTGCCACACGTGGCGGAATTAGCCTTGGGTGGTACGGCGGTAGGTACAGGCTTGAATACGCCTCCGGGATATTCCGAAAACGTTGCGAGCCACATCGCAAAATTGAGCGGCTTGCCCTTCGTAACGGCGCCCAACAAGTTTGAAGCGCTGGCTACGCACGATGCCCTGGTTGAAGCGCACGGTGCGTTAAAAACAGTGGCTGTCGCGTTGATGAAAATTGCCAACGATATTCGTTTGTTGGCTTCCGGCCCACGTTCAGGGATTGGTGAAATCATCATTCCTTCCAACGAACCTGGCTCTTCCATCATGCCCGGAAAAGTGAACCCTACCCAGTCCGAAGCCATGACTATGGCCATGGCGCAGGTAATGGGCAACGACGTAACCATCAACATCGGTGGCATGAACGGCCATTTTGAACTCAACGTGTTCAAGCCGGTCATCATCTTCAACTTCCTGACCTCGGCGCGTTTGATCGGCGATGCTTGTGTGAGCTTCAACGACAACTGTGCTGTGGGCATCGAACCGAACTACGCCCGCATCACCGACCAACTCAACAATTCCCTGATGTTGGTAACGGCGCTGAATACCAAAATTGGCTACGATAACGCGGCCAGCATTGCCAAAAAAGCACACGCTGAAAATACCACGCTGAAACAAGCCGCCATCGATTTGGGCTTGTTGACCAGCGAACAATTTGATGAGTGGGTGCGGCCTGAAGAGATGATTTAGGACTGCCTACGCTGGTACAAGTCTCCAGACTTGTACCAGTATTTTCGCGTCACTGACGCACAAGCAACGCAAAAATACTGAGTTCTTTCACGTCAGAGACGTGCTGATATTGGTACAAGTCTGGAGACTTGTACCAGCGGATAATGCCGGATTGTAGAGACGCACGGCCGTGCGTCTCTACGGTGCGTTGCTCTGATTTATCGTAACCCCAAAACCACTCCACCCATGCACCCGATAAAACAAACAGCCAGTGGCTACGTCTACGAACAGGGAAGCACCCGGGGCATTCCCGGTGTGATGGTCAGCAACCAACGCCAGGTCGTTTTGACCGACGAAAACGGCTACTATGAACTGCCTCTGGAAGAAGACTGTAGCATTATCCTTACCAAGCCAGCCGCCTACACCTTCCTGTTAAACGAATACCATCAGCCTCAGTTTTATTACCTCTACCGCCCCAATGGCTCGCCTGAGCCCGAGCGTTTGAGCCCTTATCCTGCCATAGAGTCAACAGGGGAAGTGCCAAACCCGCTGAATTTTTATTTGATCAAAACGGAGCTCAAAGCCGAGTTTACCGCCATTTTGATGGGCGATATCCAGCCCGAAACCAGCAAAGAAGTGGATTATTTCCGCCGCTTGGCCGTACCGGCTTTGCAGCAAGAGCAGGCCGACTTTATGATTCCCCTTGGTGACCTGGCCTGGGATGAATTGGAAGTCCACCCCGAAGTGCTGGCCGCCATTGGAGAAATTGGCAAGCCCTGGCACGTAGTTATGGGCAACCACGACATCAACATCCGGGCTACCCAAAATCGGTATGCCCGGGAGAGCTATCAGTATTTTTTTGGCCCCACTTACTATTCCTTTGATTATGGGCAGGTGCATTTTGTAGTGCTAGATGATGTGGACTACAGCGGTTGGAACCTGAAACGCGACGAACAAGGCATCACCGAAGGGCGACTGGATGCTCGGCAATTGGAGTGGCTAGCTAATGATTTGGCGCTGGTTCCCAAAGACAAACTGGTTTTTATCCTCTCCCATATCCCCATTTACACCAAAACGGCGTCTCACAACCCTTACCGGAACATCATGAATCGGCGGGACTTGTATGCCCTGCTCAAAAAGCGGCTCCACTTGTTTGCTGCCTCGGCGCATACCCATACCATCGAGCAGGTGGATCTGCGTGAAGGAGGCTGGGAGCAATGGAATGGCCCCTTTCCAGAACTGATTTCGGGGGCCATTTGTGGCGCCTGGTGGCAAGGGCCGCTCGAAGAGGATGGCCTGCCCGTACGCATGGCGATGGATGGGGCTCCCAACGGGTATTTTGTTTTCCAGTTTTCCGGCACCGACGTGAAGTATAAATTTAAACCGCTGGGGGTGCCTGAGAGCAAATCCCGCTACGTTCTGCGCTTTCCACGTAACCTTGGTTCAAGTGCCGGCGAGCTGGTTGTCAACGCTTTTGCCACCCCGCCCGATGCCTTGATTGAGGTGAGTTGGAACGGGGCCGAGTTTGTTCCGCTCAAACAGTTTGAAGGCACCGATGCCTATGTGGAAGAATTTTTAACCACCCACCGCGATAAATACGACATCTGGATGGGGGCCAAAGTGAACCTGCACCTTTGGAAAACTGCGTTGCCAAAAGGCCTGGGGGATGGCAAGCATCAGTTGGAGGTCAGGATTG
>JAAFHQ010000596.1 GCA_013298445.1 Chitinophagales bacterium
ACGGCCCGGGGCAATTGTTGTGCCACGGCTGCAGGTTCTACATGCCCGCCAGGGCGTACGGTAAGGTCGATGCCACTGAAACCGATGTCGGCTGCTGCAGCGGCCATCTCAGCGTAATTTAAAAACTGGAGGTGTTTGGAGAAGACGTGGACTTCCAGGGGCGCAGCAGGTGCAAAGGCCATTTTGGATAAAAAGGGCGCAGCCATGCTGAGCAGGGCGGATTGCTGGATGAAGGTGCGGCGATTGAGCATAGGTGGTGCTAATGTGTAGGTTGAAGATGGGCTTTTTTACGGTAGAAAGATAATCATCACTAATGCAATCAGCGATGTAAATTTAATCATAGTTTTTTTACCACAGAGTCAATGGAGTACACGCAGCGTTTCACGGAGTTTTTTAGGGCACCTGCGGTGCCAAGAGGCCTCAGAGGTCGCCTTTGCTGAAAGCTGGTTCGTTACTCGTTATCAAGTTCCAACATTACGCTTGATCTTAAGCAAGATTTTCCTGTAGCACGACCTCTAGCCACCACAGGTGGCAAACGCCTTAAAACTAAAAAACTCCACGAAACTCTGCGTGTACTCTGTGAAACTCTGCGGTGAAAAATGCGTAATGTGAGTTACGAATAAAATGGCAGACCCAGCTCCATCACTTCCCCTGAGCCCCCCCATACCACTCCTGAAACCCCTTCAATTCCCGCGTCCTGATGCTGTCCATCGTCCGCATGTTTCGCTTCGTCAGTACCCTGGTCAGCGGTAAGCCAGAGCGGTTCAAAATCATTTCATGGTAAGTTTGTTTGGGCAAAACGGACTTGATTTCCTCCCGGGTACTAAAGGGGTTGTTGCTCAATACCACATTGCCGATGGCGATCAAAGGGGCCAGGGTTTCACTCGGGATGCTATTTTCCATGGGCAGGTTGGGCGAATTGGCGGAAAAAGTAGGGTGTGTATTCATCAATGCAACCACATAAAAATTGCATTTGGCAGCTAGTGAATCCCCTACTTTGCTGTTTTTCCAATCCTGGCAAGCCTGGTAAATTTCGAAGGCCGTTTTGAGTCCATAATTTTCGCAATAACTGGCGTCGGCGTAGTTGCCCAGTTTGGGGATGTGCGCGCTGGCAGACATGAAGGGGAACAACTCCGATAGATTGGCGGCATGCACCAGAGCCAATTCCTGATTGGTGCTGTCCGAAATCCTTTTGCACAAATCAATGACGTTGATGAAACGTGGTTCGGCGGATAGATTGATCACCGGGTTGATCAACACCCTGCGCCCGGTTTGTACGTGGGTGGAATTGGAGAAAAACAGTGGTAGATCGGTCCGCCAGCTTCGATTTTGATTTTTATAAAGTCCACTAAAAGAACCCCAGGCGAATTGATTTTTGGTGTATAGGGAAGAAAGAACGGATTCGCCGGGTTTTTTGCCCCTTTTTAATGCCCGTTCAATGGCTGCACTTTCCTCTTCGCACAAGCGGATATTGCGGTTTTTGAAATAAAAAAAACTCAAAAATTTCTGCAAGGTAGCCCCAAATACATTGCCAGCTAGACCAGAACTGATGAAATTGTGTTGGTAAATCTCAGCACAATAATCTCGATACTCAGGCCCGTTCCCATGCTCCCACCAGGCCAGCGTAGCCACGGTGCCGGGCGAACTACCCGATACCGCACTGATGGCCAGCGTATGTTGCTTGAGGTCAAGTTCCAGCAAACTATCCAGCCCCAGCAAGCAGCTCGAAGTCCAATACCCGGCCCTTGAGCCGCCGCCCTCGCCGGAAAAAATGAATACGGAATAACTTTTGGTGGCCGGGTTTTCCAGCGTATCCCGCCTGGCCTCGGCCCATTGATCCAGGTATTGGTGGAAACTCAGGCGTTCGGGCTGCGGTTTTTTGTCCAATAAATTGTACTGGGCAGTGTGAGAGTTGGATGCAAAAAAGAGTATAAACACGGCAACGACCCAAAAAACATAAGCGATCAGGTTTAGTCTGAACCAACAGAACAACCTGGCTGAGTTTGGCCAATTGATTTTTAGGAAAAATCTTTGGAGCAAATTGGGGTTCAGCATTGCCGTATCGGGCGGATTGGTGGCTAATGCGACCACACGCCTACCGGTATAAAACATGTAATCGACCAGGATCAACAAAAAGCCCATACCGGTATACACAAAAACGATGGGTGAAATGGGCTCCAGATTGGGCAAATAAACCCCCATCAATGCCAGCGAGACGGTAATGACAAACAACACCCGGTAAGAAAAACGGTTGCCATAAAAACGGTAGGCATTCAGGCGTTCTTTCGGGTTTTTGGCCAATTCTTTAGCCTCGTTTTTGATGGTACTTTGCAGATTCATTCTGGTATCCAATTTCACCGCAATTTGGCCAATGTGCAGCCCTAACCAGGTTTGAATGGATTGAAATTGTTTGATCCAACGCAAAACAACTCCCATTGCTGTGCCGCTCTTTTTGCGGAGTGCTACATCCAGCGAGGCTTGTTCGTTTTCCCTTTTTTTGCGAAACCCAGGAGCCGGTCCAGTAATGGTCCAATAAAACGAGGCCCAAAATACGGTGACCCATTTGAACCAGCCATAATGCAGATTGGGAACTGAAAGTTCAACATAGACCATCACGGCAAGGAACAACAACCAATACAAAGTCTGCGCGATGTAGCATTCGTCGATGCTTATTTCCAAGACCCAATACACCACAAAACTCAGCCCCAAACAGCCCCAAAACAAACCATGGGGGAAATTTTCCCAGTCCTGGTCGATTGCATAAATGCTTAGGAGGAACACCAGAAAGGTAAACAGACCCAAAAAACGCAAAACCACCAGGTAAGCCCGATTGCGCCGCAAATCCCGATAGGTACCTACGTCCAGCAGGTGCCAGGGAATCAACCAGATCGTCAAGGCAAAAATGAGCAACATGATACCGCTCAACCAAGCAATGTACCAGGTCGGATTGTTGAGCAGCAGGGCCATGATGTCGTGCCCTAAACTGGTAAATACCAAGAGGTAAGCAATGAGCATTTGGATCACAATCAGGTACCAGGCCTGCAAGAGGGCAAAAAATACCGAAATCACCAAAGGTAGTGTAGTGCTGGCCTGCTTGATCCTGATCTCTGGTTTGGTCGCTTTAGATCCATGCCGAAGATTGACGAATATGAAGTAGATCAAAAGAGCCGTGGCGGCTAAACCGAGTGGAGAAATGACGGATTCAGGCATGGAGATGAACGTGTTGAGTTAGTGCTGAGGGGCGGAAATAAAATAAAGTTACAATCTGCCTGGTTCTTTTTTGATTATGCTACGTTACTCCTCAGTTGCGTAGACCTGCTATGCGCCTTCGTTGTGCCTTGCCAAATCAAAAAACAACCAAGGCAACTTTATAACTTTATTTCATTTCCGTCCCTAAGGGAGTGCGTGGGGTGAATTTACGATAAAAAATTAGAAGTTGGAAGGGTGGGGGGGGAAGATTAGTGCCCCTGGGTTTACTTCGCTACGTGTCGGCATTACTAACAAGTTTGATAGCAAATAAATTGTTGTCTCTTTCTTCACACTCAACTATATCCAAATGTCTGAACTCTCCTAAAGATTCGTTGTCGTCAAGTTCGCATATTTGATACCTATTATTTGGCAAACACTCGGCTTGAACCGTTGTCCAAGAATTGTCCTTACGTTTTACTTGAATAATTGTCATGGTTGCAAAACCCTCCGTCCAGTTGTCCTTGTCAAGTTCATATTCAGAGATTACAAACGCGTCTGGATGGTATTTGAAACCGTTTTTGTCCTTAAGTCGAGTGATTGCCAATTCTGCTTGTTCTTTTGTTGAATACGTTCCAATGAGCTTTGTCTCGTCTTGGTCATCGA
Organism: Chitinophagales bacterium; assembly: GCA_013298445.1. Classification (GTDB taxonomy): domain Bacteria; phylum Bacteroidota; class Bacteroidia; order Chitinophagales; family Saprospiraceae; genus Haliscomenobacter. The sequence continues at coordinate 3,853 of JAAFHQ010000596.1, forward strand.
GTTCATAAGAATGGTGTAATATAAAAACTGTTTTCATTGTCTTAGTGTCTGTTTACAAACTGACCGCTAATTAGTGTACTACCGTACTTCGCCTTAATACTTAGTTACCTAAAGTTTGGTGTATTTCTGTTTAGTTTGTACTTTTTCAATGACCTATTGAACCAGACTAAACCTTTGGAATTAGGGTAATAGATAGTAAGATCATTAGGCCTTGAAAATCTCACACCCAAACCACCAGCACTCTCTTCCCTTTCCAAACTACCTCTTCAACCTTCCACTCCTTCACCCCCTTCTGATCAAAAATAAGCAACGCACCATCATCCAAACCCAAACCATTGAGATAACCCGTCAATTGATCCAGGCCATTTTCGTGCGCCTGTTGGCCGCGCCACAATTTGAGTTCAATCACGTATTGGTGTTGGTAGTAGGTAATCAGGATATCCAGGCGTTTTTCCTCCGAAATTTGGGGCTCTTTAAAGGCATGGCCATGCCCATTGAGGATGGGTTTCAAGAAGGCCAAAAAGACCAGACGGCCCTGGCGCTCCAGGAATTCGCGATCTTTTTTGTGGTATTCCGCCTTCATCAA
>JAAFHQ010000597.1 GCA_013298445.1 Chitinophagales bacterium
TTTTAATAATTTAAGGGCCCGAGGTAAGTAGTTATTCAGTAGCTGTTGCGGATTATATAAGCCTTCTGGATGCAGGCCAAGTATTACCATATCCGGTTTTTCGCTTGCGATTTTCCCCAATCCTCTTTCCGTGTCCGATGTAACCTCAAAGGCATAGGATGACTGGTACCTTTGACGAAAAGCGGTATAATTACCCAACTTTTCGTCAATAATCAATAAGCGGATATTGGATACGAGCATAACCTGTCTATTTACCAATAATCTTCGTAATAAACATAACGGTGTACTTCAGTGTATAGTTTTTCTCGAATATCTATGGGGATTATATCTTTTTCGAAAGAATGTTGTTGATCATTGTTTGTATTAGTTAAACGCCTTTGAATCAGAAACAATTTGTCCATAATGGATTGGACGCTTAAATAAAAAGGGAGATAACGGAAAATGGTTTTGTAGTGTTCCCAGCGCTCTAAAATTAGAATTAAAGCTGTACCATCTTTTTCCTGAATTTGTTTTGCCGTTAGGCCTTTTAAACGTTCGTGCAAATCCGATAAAATATTTACAAAATTCCAGATTTTTTGCGGAGCGGATTCATGACCCACCAAAAATCGCTCTATTTCCCCTTTTATATTAATTCCAAGAGGGAGTGGATAGTTCTCCCAGGTGTCACGATATTCGTATCTTTTGTGGCCAATTATGGCTTTTTTACTCATGGCTTGAAAAACATAATCTCGGGCGGGACGAACCTTTTTTAACCATTCGTGCATATTGGCCGGTAACTCCAGGAGGCTGAGCACATTTAAGTGATTACTTTTGGTGAAACCTGCTGAAATGAGTTTAACATTTGGATGGTGATCGAGTAACCAGTTTTTCCAAATCGTCGAAACAGAATACCATTTTGTATGAATCTGAATAGGTTCAAGCAATAACAAATACTCCATGTTTTCAGGAGGGTTTTGCTCAATTTCATATTTCATCAAGGTAATACCTTGGTCCGACAAATACTGCTGTAGCACTTTTACCACCTTGGTTTTGTTGCCCAGGTAGTAAAAAACAATACCTTTTTTCATGAATAGTGCATAGTCTGTAGTGGGTAACCCTTATTCTATTATGCCAGGAATTACCACAGTTAAATAATCAAGTTTTTCAGCCAAAAGCTGAAGTTCAGTTTTGGTAATGTAGATTTTTGTTTTATCAAAAAAGAGTTGTGTGCAAAATTCTTTGACGTCGTGGTAAGCTGAGGCCTTTAACCCTTCTTTTTGAGAAATTTGTTGTTGAATATTAACCAAACTGGCGTCAAAAAGATAAGAAACTTTGTTGACCTGCTCTAATTCCTTTAGCAAGTCAATTTCTTTTCTATTAGCGTTCCATGCTTCGAAGTTTTCTGAGTTGACTGTTTGCGTGGTTGGGTAGAGCCCTAAAAAACTCTTCAGACGATAATACAACAGTGTTCGGGAGGAGTCCCCTTGACCTGATGTATACAAATCTTTTTTTAGCAATTCTATGAGTTTATCTTGGGCGATCTCCTCAGAAGCATTGGGCAATAAAAGAGGAAATATTACATCAAAAAGGTCTTCTTTAAATGCCAGCACTTTATTTTCAAACTCACCAACATAATAATTCCAGACCCGATCAAAATAAGGTTGTTGGATAACATCATTTACATCGATGGTTTCAATAAATCGCTCGGCAGTGTGCCCCACAAAAAAACTCCCAACATCGTCTAATAGCCCCGATTTTTGTGCCGCATAATAAATGTAATCTCTTCCACCTTCAAATAGGCTACAGTTTTTTAATTGGGTGTATTTTGTGGTGATTTCATGGAGATCCTCCTCTTTGTATTGATTGGGGCGGTGGATCAATAGAATGACCTCCGTATTTTCTTGACTGTAGTGATCAATCAAGTTGTACAACACCTTTTTGGTTTCGCTATCGTTGTAAATACTGGTCGCTACCACCAAGGCGTTGGGGCAATCCAGGCTTTTCTCCACTTCGAAAGCCTGATAAAAAACACCTTTCCCTGCCTTTTCAATGCCTTCACTTAAATCGAAACTCGATAGGGTTTCTTTGTTTAAGGGCATCCATTTTTCTCCTAAGCGCCATTTCCAGTTAATGATGAGCACTTTTTTTGTTGGTACTTCAAACTGACTCATATTAGGATCCGAATAATAGTTTAACCATATTGTATTTCATCTCAAAGTCGTCGTGCATTTGTAAAGCATCCTCTACCACACTTAAAATGGATTCAATGGGGCGGAAAGTTACAAAACGGGAGTACTCGGGCCGTGCCTGAATTTTTTCCCACCATATCATGCGCCCTCGTCCAGTAGTTATGACCAAAAAGAAGTTATGGGCAACAGCCTCAGGGGGAAGACCCTGTAGGATTTCTTGGTCGATGAACTCAATGATACGTTCTTCATTGTAAGTACTACCTGGCTCTTTGCCATCGGGCATGGTTTCAATGAAAGATAGGTGCAAAACCAAAAAATGCAAATTTTGAAACCCTTGTGAACGAACTTGTTCAAATTCCAGAAGGTTTTCAGTCCGAAAATCAAGAAAGACATTGTTTCGATAGAAATCAAGGCGGCCCTTTTGCAAAGCGTTTACTCTAGGGGTAGTATCTGCCGAATCTTCCGGGAACAAACGATTGTATCCACGCCGATCAAAAATACAAATCCGAGTAGCGAGCACCTCCATCAACTCGGCCTGGTATTCAAGAGATAAGGTTTGGACTTCTTCCATGGCTTTACCGCCTAAAAAATGCCGTTGCAGTTCACCATGAGTACGATAGTTGAAACCTGTATTTTCATCAGCAACTTTCGAATTGCCGTGAATCATAGTCAGGGTTTGTTTTTGGGGTAAGGACTGGTAAATAGCAAGCAGAGGATCTCGTTTTAATTCTTGGTAGTTTTGAAAAATACATTCCCCTGCATAGTACATGAGGCGACCCCGCAAAGTGTCTCCATACTTGAAATCTATGGCCATGTTATTATTACCACCCTGATCTTTGAGCCAACGTCCTAACCATAGCTGATAGGCTTCTCCCACATTAGTTGGGGTTGCGCCTGTTAAAATGCGGAAAATACCCTGACTTTGGTAGGCATAGCACAAATCTTTGGAGGCATTGGGCAGTACCAAAAACCTGAATCTAGCCGGGTTTTCAAGTTTGGGGACGAATTCTTGTCCTTGAGGTAGCTCAAGGATATCCGCCCCAACCCATAGGTGGAAATATTTTTTTAAATATCCTTTACCTTTTTCCGAAGCGAAGGCTTGCTCAAATTCTTCTGCAGATTTGTCTTTGTACTTTCTGTGGCTGACTTCAAATTCAGTAATTGTTTCAATTGATTCTTTACGAAGGCAAAATCCTGCCGTTTTGATCCAGGGGTAATAGATTACTCCTAAATCCGAAGATTCTTCTTGGACTTGATAGAAGGAATTGGTCAACAGCATGGAAGCACAAATTTTATCCTGGTAGTTGCCGCCTAATTGTGGTTGGGAGGTTTCTTTGGTGATGATACCACTATCTAGCCCCTGAATACGCCGCAACAATAAACGTGCGTCAAGGTCAATCAAGTGTTTTAGCCAAACCCCTACTTTGACCAACTGCTGCTGATCGGTCGTTTCCGCAGATGAATCAATTGGACGTAAGTGAAAAGAAAGGTTAAGGACAAGTCCATTCTCTTGAATGTCCTGTAAAATTTCACCCTGGTAATGTTTGACATTGCGAATTTCATTCTCCAATAAGGTAAAAAACGCATGTTTACCTACGACTCCACTAGGAAAAAATACCCGCAATTGCTCTAGTTGGGGCTTTAACGCTTCATACAAAGTACCCTTCTGTACAAAAACACTTCCTCTTTCATCAGGATTAGGTGTGTTCCAAAAATCTGCAAAATTGATGGTGGCAAAAGCACCATCGAGCAACACCCCGTTTTGATTTTTTTTGATGACTTTTCGATTGATGAATACGGCATCATCATCACGGATTTCCTCCTGGTAAATGGTAATGTTAAGGTGTAATTTTTTAACCTTTTCCGTGTTGGCAATGGTACCTAAATACAAGGGATTGTTGATGAAATCGTACCACAAGATGCTATACAGGCTGCTGGTTTTACCAGTAAAGTTGGTTCGACGTGTAATGCCACTCCAGAATGCACCCTTTTCTAACAAAAATTTGAACAGGGGATAAAGTTCTTTTGAAAGCGTTCTGTTGGGATATTTTTGGGAAAACAAAATTAGGGGGTTCTGGTTTTGCCCCATTTGTTCTATTTTTAAACGTTCATTGGCATTGGTGCTGTCCAAATAATCAGCGCGCTCGCGGAACCACCAGCTCAAGGCCGTCAAACTGTGGGCACTGATGTTGTGTGCAAATGAATCCAAAAGGATGGTGATAATTGCCGTCCGATTTAATGTTTTGAATATTTCGTTGACGACTTCATC
>JAAFHQ010000598.1 GCA_013298445.1 Chitinophagales bacterium
CATCTTTGTGCTGTTCTTAGGAACAAAACATGGATTGTTAACGCCTAGAATCTTTTGCCATGAAAAAAATCTTCAAATGGATTGGTATTGTCCTGGGAGGACTCATTTTGATATTGACCTGTGCAGTTTTCCTCATGAATGCCACGTACAACCAGCGCCTCAATAGAACCTACCACATTCAACCTGCCAGCGTCAAAATCCCCAATGACTCAACGAACCTGGCCGAGGGCAAAAAATGGGTCAACAACCTTTGCACCCATTGCCACGGTGAACAACTGGAGGGTACCAAATTTTTCAATGACCCTGCTTTAGGCATTTTGATCGCACCAAATTTGACTCCGGCAGGAGTGACAAAGGATTATGCCGATGTGGACTGGGTCCGAGCCCTCCGGCATGGAGCGGGTAAAAACGGACGCCCCCTGATGATCATGCCAGCAAACGAATTTCAAGCTTTGAGCGAGGAGCACCTTGGTCAAATTATTGCTTATCTGAAAACAGTTCCAGCGGTGGAAAAAGAGTGGGAGCCATCCCGTTTTACCCCCTTCGCTAAAGTGTTGATACAGTTGGGCGCTTTGGGCAAAGCGTTTCCAGTGGAATACTTGGATCACACTGCAAAATTCAAAAGCACCCCTCAACGAAAGGACCCCCGGGTATATGGTGCCTACCTGGTGCAGGTCAGCGGGTGCAGGGCTTGTCATGGCGAGCAACTGAATGGCGCGCCAAACCACGACGCCAATGGCCCAATGGCCCCGAATTTGACCCAGGCTGGAAATTTGCCCAAATGGGGCGAGGCTGGGTTTATCAAAACAATCCGCACAGGCGCTCGGCCAGATGGCACGCTGATGGATCAGAAATTTATGCCCTGGAAAAACATCGCTGTCCAGGATGATGAAGCACTGAAAGCGATTTACGCCTATTTGATGGCTCAGCCAAAAGTAGAAACGCTGAAAAAATAGCAACTAAACCCTGAATGGTTGATAGGGTAGTGGAATTTATAACCCTGCTACCCGCATCACCTGCTCCGCCACAAACTCCAGATTCTCCGCTGTACTCGCCAGCGCATCGTCAAAAATCTGCACCTTACGACCAATCGCAAAAGCTGCTTTTAAACCGATCAGGTCCAAAAAGGCTTGATCGGCATCGATGGCACCACAAAGCGCGATGGTGGGTACTCCAAACTGAGTTGCGCGGCCACAAATCCCCCGCACCAGTTTTCCGCCCAGGGTTTGGCTATCCAAACGACCTTCACCCGTGAAGACCAGATTGGCACCTTTCAGGGCATCGTCAAAATTGGTCATGTTCATCACCGCATCAATCCCTGGGTACAATTGGCCCTTGAGGAAGGCCAAACAGGCCGCGCCCATACCACCGGCAGCCCCAGAACCAGGAGTTGTGGAAAAATCCTGTCCAAAAGTTTTTTCCAACAAAGCCCCAAACTGTTGTAGGCCCAAATCCAATCGCTCCACCATAGCCGCATTGGCCCCTTTCTGAGGTCCGAACACATAGGCCGCACCCATGGGACCATGCAAGGGATTTTTGACGTCACACAGGACGTCAAATCGGGTTTCTGCGAGGGCAGGGTGTACATTGTCTAATTCAATTCCTTCAATCGCCGCCAATGATTCCCCCCTGGGCAGCAATTCCTTCCCTTGAGCAGTATGAAATTCGTAGCCCAGTGCAGCCGCCATACCCATTCCCGCATCATTGGTAGCACTGCCACCAAGGCCCAATAGAATGTGGCGCACCCCGCTATTCAGCGCATGGGCGATCATTTGGCCAGTGCCGTAAGTACTGGTGAGCATGGGGTTGCGCTCCTCATCACTCAGGCGTTGCAAGCCGGAAGCCTGGGCCATTTCAATGAAGGCTTTTTCACCATTGGCAGAAAGGATGTATTGACAGGCTACGTCTCGTCCCAGAGGGTCGTAAGCAGACATTTGTACGACACTCCCGCCCAAGTGATGGGCAAATACATCCGCCAGCCCTTCTCCACCATCGGTGAGGGGGAAAATGACCAGTTCGGCATTGGGTTGTACTTTTCTGATCCCGTCGGCAATGGCGTTGCAGACTTGTTGGGCGGGTAGGGCGTCTTTAAAGGAATCGGCAGCGATGACTATTTTCATGATTGTGCTTAGGTTCAAATGTCTGGAACCCTCACAAGATATGCCGCTCCGCAATCTTCTCCAAATCTTCCCCGTATTCATTGTCCCAGATGGGTTGGTGGAAGGCGATGAGTTTGCGCAATTTAAGGAGGACCATTTCTTTTTCTTTCACCGTCAAGTTACCAGCTACGACGCGATGTACGTTTTGCATGTTTTTCATCGCTTGTTCAAACACAGCCATACCCGCCGGGGTGATGGACACGCGGCGCGAACGCCCATCTTCGGGGTTGTCGTAGTCCTGGATAAAACCATTGCGCAACAAACGCCGAATCACTTCCATCCCCGGTGAAAACTCCATCATGTTTTTGGCAATGATGTCCGTTTTGCGCAAATCGCCGTGACTGACTAGGGCTGCCAGGAAAGTAAAATCCTGGAGTCCTTTTAGCTCGGTATCCTTTAGAGCCGTTTTGATGTAGTGTTTGGCGTGAGAGTTCAGCACCCCAATGTTCATGGCAATGTGGGCATCCACGTCGGAGGCATAATCATCCCAACGGGTATGGGGAAGCTCCTCCTCTGCTTCGGCAACCCGACTTTGCAGCCATTCCGCGAAGGCTGGTAAATCACTTTTCCCCCTTTCCTGCTCGAATTCCTCCAGCAGTCCAACCACTTGTTTTAACAACTCGTACGACATGGTGACAAAAATCTTGACTAAAACTAGAACAATTTTTCGAGTAGCTAGTTTAGTGTTTGTTTTGAAAACATAGCAAAAAACTGTGAAAAAATCATAAAATGAAAGTTTTACCCGCAACGCGACTGTTTAACAACTGGCTAGTACTGCTTTTGTTGACACCTTTTGGCCTTTTTGCCCAAAATGGCATCATCAAAGGGAAAATCAGCGACAAAATCAGCAACGAAGCCATCCCTTTTGCCAACGTACTGGTAATAGGTACCGACTTTGGGACCACTACGGATGAAAATGGATTGTATGAAATCACTGGACTTGCACCAGGCTTGTACAACATTCGGGCTTCTTTTGTAGGTTACGAGGATGCCACTGCTTTTGAAATTCAGGTCACCAACAACAAACCTGCCGTTGCTGATTTCGAGCTGTCCAGCAGCTCCCAAAAACTGGACGAAGTAGTGATTAAAGCACCTCCCTTCAAAAAAACGGAAGAAAGCCCGGTATCCTTGCGCACCATTGGAGTAGCGGAAATCCAGCGCAACCCTGGCGGCAATCGCGATATTTCCAAAGTGGTACAAACCCTGCCAGGTGTCACCATCACCCCAGCTTTCCGCAATGACCTGATCATCCGCGGCGGCGCACCCAACGAGAACCGCTTTTTCCTGGACGATGTGGAAGTGCCGAACATCAATCACTTTGCCACCCAGGGCGCTTCAGGTGGCCCGGTGGGTTTGATCAACGTCAACTTTATCAATGAGGTGGATTTTTTTAGCGGGGCTTTCCCGGCCAATCGGGGCAATGCGGTTAGCTCAGTATTCAACTTTCGGCAGCGCGATGGCCGCGACGATCGCATCGGAGGTACTTTTATGGTGAGTGCCAGCGACATTGGTTTGACTTTGGAGGGGCCAATTGGGGATAAAACCACCTTCCTGCTTTCGGCCCGCCGCTCTTATTTGCAGTTTTTGTTCAAAATTTTTGAACTGCCCTTTTTGCCCATTTACAATGACTTTCAAGCTAAAGTCAAAGTTAAACTGGACAAAAAGAATGAGCTGACTTTCATCGGTTTGGGGGCTTACGACCAGTTTGAGCTCAACCTGGATGCAAACGACACCGAAGAACAACAATCCATTCTGGATCGACTGCCCGAAAACCCCCAGTGGAGCTATACCAATGGCCTGGTGTACAAACACTACCGCCCCAATGGCTACTACACCGTGGTGCTCAGTCGCAGCATGTTGGACAACAAGGCCATCAAGTACTATAAAAACGATAAGAGCAACCCGAACAACCTGATCCTCAATTACCAATCCCAGGAAATCGAAAACAAGTTGCGCCTGGAAAACACCGTGCGGGCCGGAGATTTTCGCCTGAATTACGGGGTAGGGTATGAGTTTGCCCGCTACAACAACAGCACCTTCAACCGGATTTTTACCTCCGCAGGGGCTCAAACCATCGATTACAACAGCGCTTTCAATTTTAGCAAATACAATGTGTTTGGCCAAATCAGCCGCAAGTTTGTGGACAATCGCCTGAGTCTCTCAGCGGGGATTCGTGCCGATGCCAATACCTATTCGGAGGAAATGTCCAATTTGTTGGAGCAACTGTCCCCAAGGTTTTCGGCATCTTACAGTTTGAGCAAAAACCTCGCCCTCAAT
>JAAFHQ010000006.1 GCA_013298445.1 Chitinophagales bacterium
CTTAGTCGTGGTCTTTTTTGACAATACCGAAATTCGCGAATTCGCCGAACAGGATGCCAAAGACGTCGAAGGCATTTACCAACAAACCATGGCGCGAAAATACCTCAGCGAAAAAGCTCAAATGGTACTCACCCTCCGACAATACGGCATTCAATCAGTCCTCACTCGCCCCGAAGATCTATCCATCAACACCATTAATAAATATTTGGAATTGAAGGCAAGAGGATTGATTTGAGCAATAAAAAAAGAGGGGAAAGCAGGCAATACCTACTTTCCCCTCTTTTCTTTTCAAGGCTTTTTTAATTCCCGCAGCTTTCCTTCAGTGCAGTCAAGGCTTCTTTGCTCGCCACACTTTGAGTAGTTCCATCAGTCAGTGTTACGCTGATTGGGAATACCAGACTTGGACGTACTTTCGAAGTTGGGTTCTTCTTCTTCCAGTCGTGCAAAATAGTATGCAGTGCATCCTTGTCAGCAGCTGTTGCTGTGGTGCTATCGGGCAGCTGAACAGTTACAGGGAAGTTCAACTTGAAACAAGTTTGGCCATGGTCGCCAGGTTTGTGGCCTCTGCCACCGCGGCCTTTGCCACGACCTTGTGGTGGGCAAGTTGCCAAAAGTGCCTTGAATTCAGTTTCGCTAGCTACGCTGGTAACTGTTCCATCTTTTGCCAACACGTCCAATGGGAAAACCAAAGTTGGACGTTCAGTAGCAGTAGAGTTAGCTTCTTTCCAGCTGCGGATGGTTTCGCGCATGTTTTCGTTGGAGGTAACTTCAGCAGTAGTGCCATCGGCAAATTTGATCGTGATGGGGTAAACAAATTCGAAGCAGCTTCCGCGGCCACAGCCACCGTTGTGGTGCAGTGAATCCATCGCGCCCAGGGTGAAATAGTCTTCGGAGGTAACATCCAGGCTACTCTTGTCGCAAGAAGCCAAACCCAACATCGCCAGGATAAATGCAAAACCGGCAAAAAACTTGAAAGAGATTTTCAATTGTGAGATCATGGAAAACAAATTTTTTGAGTTGATTAATGTCTTTGTAGGAAGAAGCCAGGGATTTGTATATTGTACTCAGCGAAAACTCTTAAAAAAACGTTAAGAAAAATATGAAGACGATTTTGGAAAAATATGCTGATCTGCTGGTGCACTATTGTATGGAGATCAAACCCGGCGACAAGCTATTCATCAAGACCACCATTTTGGCCGAACCACTGCTGCGGGAAGTTTTTCGTTCGGCGACCCGGGCGGGTGCTACGGTGGATACGGAGCTCGAATTTCGGGAGCAAAACCGCATTTTTTTCCAGGAAGCCCAACCAGCCCAGCTGAGTCGGGTTTCGCCCTTGTATCAATTGGCGATGGAAACCTACGATGCCTACCTGCACATTCGTGCCCCCTTTAACCTGGGCGAAAGCAATGGCAGCACCGCCGAAAAAACCCAAATCCATCAGCAGGCCTACCAAAAAGCCTCCGATGCGTACTTTCGGCGTACGGCCACCCGCGAGCTCAAGCGCAACCTCTGCCAATTCCCCACCCAGGCCAGCGCCCAAAAAGCGGGGTTATCCCTGGAAGAATACGAGCATTTTGTGTTCAACGCCTGCAAACTCAACGACCCCGACCCGATTGAAAGCTGGATCAAGGTGCGCCAAAATCAACAACGCATTGTAGATCACCTGAACAAAAGTTCGGAGATACAGTATAAAGGTGAGGGCATCGATTTGACCTTTTCTTGTCGTGGCCGCACCTGGATGAATTCCGACGGACAAACCAATATGCCCTCCGGTGAGGTCTATACTTCGCCAGTTGAAGATTCTGTTAACGGAATGGTACGGTTTTCGCTACCCGCATTGTACGGCAACGATGAAGTGGAAGGAGCCACACTGTATGTCAAAGATGGATACATTGAAAAATGGGAAGCCAGCAAAGGTGTTGAAGTCCTGGATCGAGTCTTCAAAATTGAAGGAACCCGGCGTTTTGGGGAGGCGGCCATTGGCACCAATTACGATATCGACCGAATGACCAAAAATATTCTTTTTGATGAAAAAATCGGAGGGACAGTACATTTGGCCATCGGACAGTCTTATTTACAGACAGGGGGGAAAAACCAATCCGCTGTACACTGGGACATGATTACGGATATGCGCAAAGGGGGGGAGATTTTCACCGACGGGGAAAAAATTTACGAGAATGGGCACTTCACAATTTAAATGGAATTTTATCTTTGCCCCACTATATAGCAACTTTTGTGCTATTTTAGAGGTTATTTTGTAGCATGTACGAACACTATCATCCATTTTGGAAACCATAACGCTGAAAAACATCATTCGAGATCACTTAACAAACTTAAACTGAAACCGTGAACAGAAGTATAGCATTCCTAGAACTAAAGTATGGCAACATCTATGGGGGTTATCCTAACTTTTACGCTATTAGCGAAATCGCACTACTGGTATTTGAGACAGGTACCAACAAGATTTTTCTAGAGAGTTGGATGAATGGAGCCCACGTAGACATCGTAAACGTCTATTCCAAAACGAACGAACTGGGTCATACAATAGGCCGCGCGAAAGAGGTAATCAACATGAAAACCAAACGTCGCAAGCCTTTTGACGAAGAATTCAAACTGGACGAAGAGCAGCTGAAAGATGAGTTCAAAAAGCTCCGCCCTTCCAAACTACCGATTAAGAATTTTTTGATTAAAAACTTCCGGAAGTACAAATTCCGCGATGTCATCGTTTTTGATGGCCGTCGGGATGTATTTCTATGCGAGCGCTCAGGAGCCAATTTCATGCGCTACAACGTAGTTGACATTCAAAAAGATCTTAACAAGGAGACGGATTATCTGTTTTCATTGAACAAACTCGCAGTGGTTTGTAACTTTGAAATGGATCAATCGTACCTACGCACCAACAACCTTGAATACTGGTTGCACCCGATTGCTGCTCGCCAGATTGTCCCCAAATCCGCTGCATTTGATGCTGCGCGTTTGATGATGATTCACAACGAGTATATGTTTCACCATAGCGACTTTTTGATCAAAGCACAATTGGTGCTCAATCGTATTCAAACCACGAAGTAATTTTTGATTCTTGAATGATAGTGTTATCGAGGAGCCTCCCGCAGTGCACTGCGGGGGGCTTTCTTATTGGTGGCAGGTTCGATCGAACCACTGAAGACCAAACTGTTTTTTTATTTAGCTATGAGTAGCATTAACAAATCGTCGTGCCAGCGCCTCATTCACCGCCGCATCCAACAATTCCGTAATGGTCCAACCCTGCGCCCGCGCCTGTTGGGGCACGATGCTCTGTTCGGACATGCCCGGGATGGTGTTCGCTTCCAGGAAAAAGAAGGTCTCGCCCACCAGGATGTAATCAAAGCGACAGATGCCCCGGCAACCCAGTGCCTCGTAAATCAATTTGGTTTGGCTTTGTACCAGTGCAGTTTGTTCTGCGGAAAGCCGGGCTGGAGTGATCTCCTGGCTTTGGTTTTCGTATTTGGCTTTGAAGTCAAAAAACTCGTTATGGGGTACAATTTCGGTGATAGGCAACACCACAACCTCGCCGTCGCGACGCAGTACACCATTTGAGAACTCACTTCCTTTCAAAAAACCTTCCACTACTACCTCATCGTCGTATACAAAGGCGTGGTCAATGGCTCCAGCCAATTGATCGGGCGCACTTACCTTGGAGGCACCGTAGCTGCTGCCATTTTTATTGGGTTTCACAAAAGCCGGGATACCCATAGCTTCCAGTTCAGCCCAATTGATGGCCTCACCTTTGCGCAACACTTTAGAAGGCGCCATGGGAATATTGTGGCTACGCAAAAAATCCTTACAGGCTTGTTTGTTGAAGGTAATGGCGCTGGCCATCACATCACAACCCGTGTAGGGAATCCCCAATACCTCGAAGTAACCCTGCAAACAACCATCTTCAGCCGGATGCCCATGCAGCATTTGGTACACCAAATCAAATTTGATGGTTCCATTCGGAGTGGGCAAGCTGAAGTCGTTGAGGTTGACGACTGCTCCTGTTTGCTGCTCGCTAAATACGGTACCATTTAACTCGATCACGTACTTTTCGTACTTCTGATCATCCAGGTGTTTGAATACCGTTTGGGCACTTTTGAGGGAAACACTGCGCTCGGCGACGTTGCCGCCAGTGAGGATGGCTACTTTTAGCATGTTTTTTGGGTTCAGGGTTTTGGAGGGTTCAATAAGCATCTTGAATCGGCACTTCGACTTCGCTCAGTGACCGATTCAAGGTGCTTATTGAACCCTCCAAAACTAATATTAAGCAATCACACCTTGCTCAGCGTACAATGGGAAGTTTTCCATGTAGGCATTGATCTCATTGCGGGTAGCGCGAATGAGTGCTTCGTTTTTATAGTCGGTCAAAATGGCATCGATCCAATCGATGACTTTCAAGCAATCTGCTTCTTTGAAGCCACGAGTTGTGATGGCTGCCGTACCTACCCGGATTCCGGAGGTTACCATCGGCGATTGGGTATCGAAAGGCACCATGTTTTTGTTCACCGTGATATCCGCGCGAACCAGTGCGTTTTCGGCATCTTTGCCGGTTACATTTTTAGAACGCAGATCAAGGAGCATCAAGTGGTTGTCGGTACCTCCTGAAATGACTTTGTAGCCTTTTTGAACAAAGGCAGCAGCCATAACCTGGGCGTTTTTCATCACTTGCTGGCCATATTCTTTAAATTCTGGTTGGAGTGCTTCCTGAAAAGCAATGGCCTTAGCCGCAATGACGTGCTCCAATGGGCCACCCTGCATGCCAGGGAATACTCCACTATTCAGAATTGCAGACATTTTGATTTTTTCGCCCTTTTGGGTTGTGCGCCCCCAAGGGTTATCAAAGTTTTTACCCATCATGATGATCCCGCCACGTGGACCACGCAGGGTTTTGTGGGTAGTAGAAGTGACGATGTGGCAATGATCCATCGGGTTGTTCAACAAACCTGCTGCGATCAGACCTGCCGGGTGTGCAATATCCGCCAGCAGCAATGCTCCTACTTTATCGGCAATGGCGCGGAAACGGGCGTAATCCCAATCCCGGGCATAGGCAGAGGCGCCACAAACAATCAGTTTAGGTTGTACTTCCAAGGCAGTAGCTTCTACCTTGTCCATATCAATCAACCCCGTTTCTTGCTCAACGCCATAAAAATGAGCTTCGTACACCTTGCCGGAATAATTGACCGGAGAGCCATGCGAAAGGTGGCCACCATGCGCCAGGTTGAAGCCCAAAACCCGATCGCCAGGGCTCAAACAAGCCAAAAACACTGCGGCGTTGGCTTGTGCACCAGAGTGGGGCTGCACGTTGGCGTATTCGGCGCCAAACAAACTGCACAAACGGTCGATGGCAATTTGTTCAATTTTGTCCACCACTTCACAACCGCCGTAATAGCGTTTGCCGGGGTAACCTTCGGCATACTTGTTGGTCAAGCAAGTGCCCATTGCATCCAGCACAGCCTGGCTGGTGAAGTTTTCGGAGGCAATAAGCTCTATGCCTTTCCGCTGGCGATCCAACTCATCATGAATCAGATCAAAAATTACCGTATCCTTCATGGTTATTGGCGGTTGTGATTGTTGGAAAGCGCACTGGAATCAGAGCTGGTCGGATTTTTCCAAAAACGCATCCAAAAATCAAATTCCATATAAATTGAATGCAAGAAATTGTCACATTGAATATTCAGCCGCAAAAGTACAATATCTTCGCTTTTGATTGCGATGAAATGTAGTGCAGATTTAAATTATTGTTTATGACCCGATTGGTTGTTTGTATTTGTATCCTGGTAAATGCTGTTTCCCTGGAAGCTAAAGCCCTTCGTTTTCGTGCCATGTGGCGGGATGATCCTGCTACCTCCATGGTAATTGGCTGGGATCAGGTAAGTGGAAGCGCCCCGATGATTCATTACGATGAAGTGGACAATGGCCTCAAAGCCGAAGCTTATCGACTCAAACGCAAACCAGATCAGGTCGTAGTGGCCCGTGGGCTCAACAACCATTTTGCTCGCCTTACTGGCCTTAAGCCCAATACCCTTTATTATTTCCTGATCAAAGACAGCGAAGGACTAAGCCGAAGGTTCTCCTTTCGCACTGCACCGAATGTACCGACTGAGCGCCTGGCCATCATTTCGGGTGGCGATTCACGCAACAATCGCGAAGCGCGCATCAGTGCCAATACAATTGTCGCCAAAATTCGCCCCACTTTTATATTGTTCAACGGAGACATGACTGCTACCGATACTGGTCCGGAATGGGCACTCTGGCTCGACGATTGGCAATACACCATTGGCAGTGATGGGCGGATTTTTCCGGTTGTGGTGGCCCGGGGCAACCATGAATTGGACAATCGTAGCCTCCAGGAGGTTTTTGACATCCCCTACCCGGAAGCTTATTATGCCTTAAGCTTTGGGGGAAATCTGCTGCGCCTGCTGACCCTCAACTCCATGAGTGCCAGTGGTGGAGATCAAAAAATCTGGTTGGAGCGTGAGTTAGCTGGTGCCAAGGGTTTCATCTGGCGCTTTGCCCAATACCACCATGCCATGCGCCCTCATACCACTGGAAAATCCGAACGGGATGATTTGGTACAAAACTGGGCACCCCTGTTTTTGTATCATCAAGTGCAATTGGCCATGGAATCGGACACACATGTAGCCAAATGGACTTACCCCATTCGGGTATCACGGGAGCCGGGCAGTGATGAAAATTTCATTCGGGATGATGAAAAAGGTACGGTTTATATCGGAGAGGGTTGCTGGGGGGCTCCCTTACGCGCCAGCGACGACAATAAAAAATGGACCCGCAACAGTGGGAGTTTCAATCATTTTAACCTGATTTATGTGGATCAGGAAAAAGTAGAAGTGAGGATGGTCATTACCGATCAATCCCAGGGCGTGCAAGAAAGCAAAAGTCCTTTTGTTTTGCCCGTAGGAATCAAACTTTGGGAACCCAGCAACGGAAATGTGCTGACCATTTTGAATAAAAAAGCCAATTTATTACAAACTACCGCTGGCAATCGCCCTGCTGTACCAACCCTGAGCCCAGCCGAGGCTGCTGAGTCTGCTACCAATGACAAAGAGTGGGCAAAACTAGCTGCTTGCAGTGTTGACCCATTCAGCAATGAAGTCGCTATTCCTTTTACCTTGCCTAAAGCCGGTGAAGCGCAAATCTGTGTGTACAATACCCTCAAAAAGGAAGTAGATAAACAAATTTTTGCCAACCTACCAGCAGGAAAAAGCACCAAAAAGCTCAATTTGAATCAACTTAATGCTGGTCGTTACCTGATAGTAGTGCGTTCAGGAGGCCAATCTGTAGTATTTTATCAGTTTGTGAGGTAGCTCTTTCCGTAACGTTTCCTGCTTTTTGTCAAAACAATAACATTTGATAATCAATTAAATATAGATTTTTTTATTGCGTTTTTTATATTTTTCAAAGTTACAAATGAAGTATTTTTTTTAAGCGAAAAAATTACTATGTGTTGCACCTTTGTATCAAGAGGAAAACAGCATTGAAAATTCTTGTGAAGCCCGCAGCACTATGCAAACACAGTCTACTAATCGAAACCATCAACGGTTCCTCGTAAGGGTGATTACCGTTGACACGACAGTCATTTGATTGTCTAGGGGGTCTTTGTGACCAAACACAACCGGTCTTTCGCAAAAAGAGTTTTTGAGCAGGCAAATTTGATGAGATTTTGATTTATTATATTTTGGTGTGTTTCTAAATTCAAGCGGTTGAAAGTACGCCGGGGCTATTCCCCGGCTCACTTCTTTCTCCTTTTTATCCAATTCTCTACCTCTCCAATCTACTTTAACGAAAATTTTGCAGCCTTTTTTACCATCCCACGGCACAGCCATTGTGTATAACTACCACAAAATCCACAACTTAACAGTTTGCCTTTCAAGAATAAATGAATGAATGTCAATATGTTATCACATAAAGTTGTGGGAATTTTGCACAGAGTATATTATCTTCGCGCCGTTATTTACCCAAACGAATTGAAAACAATAGTCCTTGGCAGAGCATATTCATCCAATTTTTGATCAACTGCTCCAACGTTCGGAGCGGGAAGAACGCCTGCAACAACGCAGCAAGGTACTTTGGCTAACCGGATTATCGGGTTCTGGCAAAAGCACCGTGGCAAAATACCTCGAAAGGGTACTTTTTGCTGAAGGGTACCTCCCTCAGGTATTGGACGGTGACAACATCCGTTTTGGCATCAACAGCAACCTGAGTTTCAGCTCCGAAGACCGCCTGGAAAACATTCGGCGTATTGCCGAAATTTCCAAACTCTACCTCCACAGTGGCATCATTTGTATCAATTCCTTCATTAGCCCTACCCGTGAAATGCGCGACCTGGCCCGCAGTATTGTTGGCTCGGAAGATTTCATTGAAATATACATCAATGCGCCCATCGAGGTCTGTGAAGCCCGCGATGTAAAGGGTTTGTACCAAAAAGCCCGCGCAGGCCTCATCAAGGGATTCACCGGTATTGATGATCCTTACGAAGCCCCCGAAAATCCTGAACTCGAAATTCGCACCGATCAAATGAGTATAGAAGACTCAGCACTGCGGATTGTCGAGTATTTGCGACCATTAGTGACTTATTAGAATGGTTGAGCAATTGAGACCCGGTCACTGAGCGAAGCCGAAGTGTCGGGTCTCAATTGCTCAACCTTCCTCAACTCAAATAGAATATGGACTTTAACTACAACCTGAATCACCTCAAAGAGCTAGAAGCAGAGTCGATTTTTGTGCTTCGAGAGGTGGCTGCTCAGTTTGAAAATCCAGTATTGTTGTTTTCAGGAGGAAAAGACTCTATCCTGGTGACTTATCTGGCGATGAAGGCTTTTTACCCTGCGCGGATACCCTTCCCCTTGTTGCACATCGACACAGGGCACAACTTCCAGGAAACCATTGATTACCGCGATCAATTGGTTGAAAGAATTGGTGCGCGCCTCATTGTTGGATCGGTACAAGATGCCATCGACCAGGGGAAAGTGGTCGAGGAAAAGGGTTACAATGCCAGCCGCAATTTCCTGCAGACCGCCGTATTACTGGAATCCCTAGAAAATGGCAAGTACGATGCGGCCATTGGTGGTGCCCGTCGGGATGAAGAAAAAGCCCGCGCCAAAGAGCGTTTTTTCTCGCACCGCGATGAGTTTGGGCAATGGGATCCCAAAAACCAGCGCCCCGAGTTGTGGAATCTCTTCAACGGAAAAAAACAAATTGGCGAGCATTTCCGAGTGTTCCCCATCTCCAACTGGACCGAATTGGATGTGTGGCAATACCTTTCTATAGAGGGGGTAGAATTGCCAAACATCTATTTCGCTCACGAGCGTGAGGTGTTTGAGCGAGATGGTTCACTTTTGGCTGCCTCAGAATTCATCCAACGCCGCCCAACCGAAATTCCTTTTACAACTACGGTGCGTTTCCGTACCATTGGTGACATCACCTGTACCGGGGCCGTACGTTCCCATGCCAGCAATCTTGACGAAGTAATTGATGAAATTGCCACTTCCCGGGTAACTGAACGGGGCACTCGTTCGGACGACAAACGTTCGGAAACTGCTATGGAAGACCGCAAAAAACAAGGATACTTTTAAGTTTAGAAGGTTGAGGTGGTTGAGAAGGTTGAGGCTACCGCGAGCGGCATTGTCAACGACGCTTGCGGTAGCCTCAACCTTCTCAACCACCTCAACCTTCCTCAACCAATAATCATGGATTTCAAACATTCCGAATTGCTGCGCTTTACAACAGCCGGCAATGTAGATGATGGAAAAAGTACGCTCATTGGGCGTTTGTTATACGATTCCAAATCAATTTTTGAGGATCAGCTCGAAGCGGTGCAAAAAGCCAGCGAACGCCGGGGTGAAAGTGAGGTAAATCTTGCCCTACTGACCGACGGGCTTAAAGCTGAGCGCGAGCAGGGCATCACCATCGATGTGGCTTACCGCTATTTTTCTACCCCCAAGCGCAAGTTCATCATTGCCGACACTCCTGGGCACACCCAGTATACCCGCAACATGGTAACGGGAGCTTCTACCGCCAACGTGGCGCTGATTCTGGTGGATGCACGAACGGGGGTGGTAGAACAAACCCGCCGCCACTCCTTTATTGCTTCCCTGTTGCAGATTCCTCACTTGGTGGTATGCATCAACAAAATGGACCTCGTGGATTACAGCGAGGAGGTGTACAACAACATCAAGGAAGAATTTGAGAAGTTTTCGTACAAACTGGATGTCAAGGATGTGCACTTCATTCCAATTTCGGCATTGAAGGGCGACAACATCGTTGACCGTTCTCAAAATATGCCTTGGTATGGTGGTTCTACGCTGCTGTATTATCTGGAAAATGTACACATCGGTAGCGATCACAACTTTATTGATGCTCGTTTCCCAGTGCAGTTTGTGATTCGCCCCAACAACGACGAATTTCACGATTACCGTGGCTATGCCGGACGGGTAGCTGCTGGTATTTTGAAAAAAGGCGACGATGTTACCTTGTTGCCATCGGGCTTTACCACCAAAATTGCCAAAATCGACTCCCACGCTGGCGAAGTTGCGGAAGCTTTCCCGCCCATGTCGGTTACGGTACTTTTGGAAGATGATTACGATTTGAGTAGGGGCGACATGATCGTCCGTACCCACAACCAACCAACAGTTGGTCAGGATTTAGAAGTGATGATTTGTTGGTTCAATGAACGCCCACTTCAACTCAACGGCAAATACGCCATTTTGCATACAACCCAGCAAGCGCGTTGTGTGGTCAAAGACATTCGTTACCGACTGGATGTCAATAGCCTGCACCGCGATGTGGATGATAAAAACATCCGCATGAATGACATAGCCCGCATCGTTTTGCGTACTACCAAACCGCTGTTTTTCGACCCTTATCGCCGCAACCGGAATACGGGTAGCATTATTTTGGTGGATGAGGGTACGAACGAAACGGTAGCTGCAGGGATGATCATTTGATGCCCCAATGGGGCTGATTTGCTGATGTGTGAGGGAGTCGATTTATTAATCTCGCCTTGTTTGCACATTAGCAAATCAGCTAGTTAAACTTAGTTTGGAATATTGTTACTTTTGTTGCCAAACTAGTGTACCGATTATGATTCCGTACCTCGATCTATCACCTGAAGTCTCTTCCGCCCTGCGTTCCAAGCAGCCGGTGGTTGCGCTGGAGAGCACCATCATCTCGCACGGGATGCCGTACCCGCGCAATGTGGAGACGGCATTGAAGGTGGAAGAAGTAGTACGCAAACACGGCGCCATTCCTGCCACCATCGCCGTGATCAATGGCCGGATGAAAGCTGGCCTGAACAAACAAGAAATCAACAAGTTGGGACAAATGGGTACCGATGTGCTGAAAGTCAGTCGTCGGGATTTACCCGTGGTGATTGCCCAGGGCTTCAATGGTGCTACCACCGTAGCTGCCACCATGATTATCGCCGATTTAGCTGGCATTGCGATATTTGCCACTGGAGGCATCGGTGGGGTACATCGGGGCGCATCCGAAAGTATGGATGTATCCGCCGACTTACAAGAACTGGCCCGAACCAATGTTGCCGTAGTGTGTGCAGGCGCAAAATCCATTCTCGATCTGGGTCTTACCCTCGAATACCTGGAAACTCAAGGGGTGCCCGTCCTGGGCTACCGCACCCAGGAATTCCCCGCTTTTTATACCCGCAACAGTGGTTTTAAGGTAGATCAATCGCTGGAAACTGCTAAAGAGCTGGCCAATATCCTGACCATCAAATGGCAGCTGGGTATGAAAGGTGGAGCCGTCATTGCCAATCCCATCCCTGAAAAATTTCAGATGGAATACGCGCCGATGGAGCAGGCCATTCAAGTAGCTTTAGACCTGGCGCAGAAAAAAAACATCAAAGGCAAAGAAATCACGCCTTTTTTGCTGGCGACTATCGAAGAAATTACCGGAGGGAAAAGCCTGGATGCCAATATTGAACTGGTGCTGAACAATGCTAAACTGGCAGCAAAAATTGCGAAACATTTAAGGTAAATACAATTTGAAGACCAATTAAAAGGTTAATGGGCTTATGGATACCTCTACTACAACTGACCACTGGGACATTGTCATTACCCCAAAAAAATCAATCTTCGAGCTGAACTTGCGCGAGGTATGGAATTATCGTGATTTGCTTACCCTGTTTGTGCGGCGAGACATAGTAGCCCAGTACAAACAAACCATTCTGGGGCCTTTGTGGTATTTCATTCAGCCTATGCTGACTACCATTATGTTTACCGTGGTGTTTGGCAATTTGGCGGGCATTTCTACGGATGGTATTCCACCGATGTTGTTTTACCTGGCGGGCATTACCAACTGGAATTATTTCGCCGAATGCCTCAATAAAACGAGTACCACCTTTCGCGACAATCAAAACCTTTTTGGCAAAGTGTATTTTCCCCGTCTGGTGGTGCCCTTGAGTATCGTGGTGTCCAATTTGGTGCGCTACGGCATTCAAATGATCTTGTTTGTGGTTTTTTACCTCTACTTTCTCTGGCAAGGCAAGGGCATAGCGCCCAATGGGGCAGCCTTTTTGTTTCCCTTTCTCGTCTTGTTGTTGGCAGGATTAGGTTTGGGCTTCGGCCTGATCATCACTGCCTTGACGACCAAATACCGAGACCTGGTATTTTTGGTGCAATTCGGCGTACAACTGGCCATGTATGCTACTCCCGTGATTTATCCACTCAGCAAAATCCCGGCGGATTACCAGTGGATTGCACTCGCCAATCCGATGACTTCATTAATTGAAACTTTTAAGTATGGCTTACTCGGGCAGGGTACTTTTTCCTGGTGGGGCTTGGGGTACAGTACAGTTTTTACGATGGTCGTGATGTTGTTGGGCACGGCAATTTTTAATCGGACGGAGCGGACCTTTATGGATACTGTGTAATACACCTGGAATTTTCAGAATACCACCAAAGCGACATATTTTTCGCACAAAGAAAAAAAGAGAGGGCACAAAGAACATCAAGTTAGAAGTTGACTAACGCTTCGCTTGGTATCCTTTGTGCCCTCTCTTTTTTCCCTTTGTTTATTTTAATTTGGGGCAGGTGCCTGTTCCTATTGGTTCAAATTCGCCAGCGGATAATCCTCTGGCTTCAGCTTCGTCCCCAAGGAAGGTTGAAAGGAGCCATCGGCTGCTTGTACAAACACCCGCAATACATCCTGAGCAATCCCACCTTGTGGTGCACTGATTTGGCGCACAATCACCTCAATTTTTCCATCGTTGTTCAGGTCTTTGAGCCAGGCATCTTGCTGGATGTTGACGGAGGGTTCGTCGTTGGCCAGGGCAAGGGGCATTTCCACCATCATTTTGCCTTCTCTCAATCGGTACATGGTGATGGAATTGGAGCCTTTATTACCCGGAACCCGGAGGATGTACAAATCGCCGATTTTGCCAATGGCGTAGGCCCCGAGGCGATACGCTTGTTGAAACACCGAGGCGCTGGTTGGGTCGAACAGGTTGTACATGCTGAACTCAACCGTCTCGCCAATAAAAGGATAAGCGTCGATATTTGTTCCCTTTAAAATGCTGAACAAGTGCATCTGGTTGGGCGCCAAGTTGGGAAACAAACGGAGTAATTCATCCATTTCTGCCGTTTCCCCACTCTGAACCTCAGCAATACTGGCAATGGTTTTCTTTTCAAAATGCAATTTGATGCCATTCTTGCAATTAATGGTCAGCAACTCGCCAACTACCTCACACTCGGTAGCCTCCTTGACCGCGCTCACAAAACGGGCATCCCAATTTTCATTGTCGCAGTATTTTTCGGTAGCCACTACGTCACCTACGGTGAGTTTGCCGTCGTCGAGGGTATAGGGCGCAGAGTAGGAATTACAGGAAGCATTCCCGGTCAACTTACCTTCCAAAAAGGCCAGATTGATTTTTAATCCGGGAGGTGTGGTTTCTTTTTTCCCAGACTGTTCGATCATGTAAAATTCCCAGTCTGTTCCATCCAGGTCAACCTGGGTTATCGCCGCTTTGGATTTTTCGTTTTTACAAGCTACACTTGAAAAAATCAGCATCAACAAACCAAGCGTGTACAAAAATATAGGGCGCATAGCGTCAATTTTTGACACAAATGTATAGCTTAGAACCGAAAAAAACGCTATTTCACCACCAGAGTTGGAATGTTTTGGTTCAACATTAGCAGTTTTTCGGTCACACTGCCCAAAAGCAACAATTCCACTTTTGAGTGTCCTTTGGCACCCAATACGATCAAATCGGCCTTTTTGTCTTCGCAATACTGGAGCAGGTAAGCCCCAACATTGCCATAACCTTGTTCAATCAGATCGATTTCAACTCCTTCATCCTTGGCATAGGTGTTGATAAAATCCTGAAAAGCAGCTTTACGGTCCTCTTCCATCACCACTTTGAGCGCTTCGTAAGAATTGCGCACTTTGTAAGCAAATACAGCTGGCAACTCAAATACATTTACACAAATGATTTTGGCTTTTTCCACCAGTTGTTTATTGAGTGCAATTGCTGCTTCCAATGCCCGTACAGAGTAGGGTGAAAAATCGACCGGGACTACAATGGTTTTGAGTTGAGCCTTGCTTTGTTCTGGCACGATGAGGGAATTGCCGGTGGATTTCCGCACCAAATTACGCGCCAGAATTCCGTGATTTCCAGTTCCAGAGCGCTGGCCTACTACCAACAAATCAGCACCGGAAAGTCGGGCTTCCTGAAGTACTTCTTCCAGCGGATTTCCCTGCCGGGTGGAAAAATGCACTTTAGGGCCATCGTTTTCATCCAGGTATTTAAGTACTTCTTGTTGCATATTTTTTTGCACCTCATCCTGGTGCTGAAAATTGTCAAACAAGTGCTTCATGTTTTGATTGAGGTCGGTCACATACAAATCTACTTTGGGCAGTACATGCACAAAGGTGAGTGCCTTGAGGGACAATGCTTGCGCCATGAATTGCACATAACGCAATACACTTTCATCTGCTTTGCCCATTTCCAAAGCGACCAGCAAATAATTGAGTTCAAAAGCGCTGTTTGCTGATTGTACACTTTCTACGGCGGTGGTAGTAGACATGGCTGCGTGTTTTAAGGAACCTGAACTGGTTTCAAGCTCCAATTTACCCGCAGAAAAAAAATGGGGCATTGAGTGATGTCAAACTTTAGCTTGATTTTTCTCAGTGCTGCGCACCAAAATCGGAGAAAGATTGATCAGTTTTAGATTTGGTGGGGTAATCTGGTTCCAATTTACCCGCAGAAAAAAAATGGGGCATTGAGTGATGTCAAACTTTAGCTTGATTTTTCTCAGTGCTGCGCACCAAAATCGGAGAAAGATTGATCAGTTTTAGATTTGGTGGGGTAATCTGGTCAAGTAGAGACGCACGGCGGTGCGTCTCTACTTGACCGGTTCCACGGTATACCCAGCGGCCCGCAGCAATGCAATTACCCCTTGAGCACCACCAAGATGCCCGGCACCCACTGCAAAAAAAGTGGCTTTATCCTGCATCATTTTTTCCATAACGGGTATCCATTTGCGGTTGCGGTTGACCAGCAGGAGGTCGTTGTAGTTGTTGGTGGCATCATCTTCGCCCATCATGTCTTGCATGGATTGGATGTCCTGTTTTTTGTACAAATCAACCAATTGATCAAATTGGGAATCACTGGCATCAGCACCAGACTTGATGCTCTCCAACAACATTTGTGCCTGGGCCCGATAGGGAATGCTGTCGAACATACTCATTTGAAAAGCGGCTGTTTCGAGGCCCTCTACTGGCTTTTTTTGAGATTGCGCCATCTCCAAAAACTCCATTTCGTAGGAAACGATGTCTTCTTTTTTGCCACCATCTCCCCCCGTCATAGCGCTGGGGTCCAGGGCTGAAAGAAACATGGGTTTGATGCGGTTCAAAAGCATCATGGGCAAACCAACTTTATCAAAATGGGCTTTAACCAGATCGTATTCCTCCTTGCTGAACAAGTCCTGTAGCGTGGTATCGTTTTTCATAAACGACTGCATCAACAAAGGGATCAGCGACATAATGTCACCCATTTCTTCCATGTCAATTTCAAACGCCACCTGCTTGGAGCGGTCAAAAGACTTTTTGGTGCCATCGGTGAGAAAAAAATCCTTTTTGCCAATCATGTGAATGGTGCCGTACAAAAAGGAAGCCTGATTCAGGCCTTTACCTTTGATCTCCCAAATCAGGGATTTTTCCTGAGGGATCAGTTCCGTATTTTTTTGGGCATGCCCCGACAGGATCAAACCCAAAACCAAAACAACAGCGGTGAATATTCTTTTCATTTAATGCGTTTTATCAAAATCCTCAACAATTGCCAATAAGAGAGATACATCTTCTAAAAAGCTACGGATCAGCTCAAAACTGAGGTTGGAGCGAAAAATATAAGGCTCCATCACATTACGGGGCTCCGTAACCGCCAGGAAAATGTGTTTACCCAAAAATGAAAAATACAACTCTTTCCCGGTGGCCTGGCAGTAGGCAACAATGGCTTCCTGCATGGGTTCGGAAAGAATGCCCGCCACATGGGTATTGAGCGAGGCATAGGTCACAAACATTTCCTGGAAGGGCTCATACAGAATTTCATCATCCATGTTGTGGGCGTTCAACCAGGTAAACTCCTTGATTGAACGCAAAAAGTAATGCTTTAAATGCCTTGGCCAACAGGCCACGTGCCCGTAGGTCTCCTCCGGGAAAATGGCGTGTAAAAATATACCCTTGAAGACGTTTTGTAAACCCGTTCCAATCGTCGCATTTTCCTCCACCAACAATTCACACATTTCAAAATCCATTTCACCCACTCGTCCTTCGATAAAATCCTCTCCTTCAAAAACCACCGGTGCGCAGGCAAAAAGTTTACTGGCAAAAAAAGTCCCTTTGTCCAAGGACTTTTCCGGTTCGTAGGTCAACTGGCCAATGTTGGGCTCTTCCTGTAAAAAGTTGAGCACCAGTTTCATCACGTGCGGTTTGAAGGTCTGCAAAAATTTGCGGATGCGGTAACTCAAAAAAATCAGGTAAAACACAATGGGTATGGCCAACACCATAGTGAACAGCAAAATATTGACATAAAATTCAAACAACATTACTGCCAACAGCAATATGCCCGAAAAAATCAACAGACGCAAGAGGCGAACCCGCTTGCGCTCCATGCGCATGAGTTCTGGGTGAATGGTATGATTGTAATAAATCCGAAATTTATCAAGTTGTCGCATACAAAATAAACAAGCTCCAAAATACCAAAGCTAATTAAAAACCCACAACTTCTCAAGCCCTCTTCTTCTCAAGTCTTTTGTACTTTTGCTTTCAAAACCCAAACGAACAATGCACTACCTTCATTATTTCCCTAAAATCACCTTCCTGATATGTTGGATTGCGCTGAGCTCTTTGCAAAGCCATGCGCAGTTACGGCTTTTTGGCAGAGATAGTAGCTTGTTTTACCGCCTGGATACGGTGATTGAACAACAACGCAGTGAACAAGAGATCATCGGTATGGCCGTCACAGTGGTGAAGGATGAAAAAATAATTTACAATAAAGGTTTTGGTTACTCCGATTGGGAAAACCTCAAACCAGTTACCAGTGAATCTGTTTTTCGTTGGGCGTCCATGTCCAAATCCCTCACGGCTTTGTTGGCTTTTAAACTCCAGGAAGAAAAACTGGTAGACCTGGAAAGTTCTGTCTCCACCTATTTGCCGGAGTACCCTTATCCCATGGTCAAACTCAAGTACTTGCTGCAAAACCGCAGTGGCCTGGGGCATTACACCGAAATGACCCGTTTGTATCCCGACTGGAGCAAACGATTGTTGAATTATCCCTCTCGCGACACCTTCAATGCCAAAGCAACCGTCGACATTTTCCGGGAAGCGCCGCTGGATTTTCAGCCTGGTGAACGTTTTTTATATTCCACTTTTGGATTTATCCTGGCGGGTGCCACTTTGGATCAAATTGGCCGCAACAGTCTGGGCGTTGGGTACCTGGGATTGGTCAATGAATTGATTCGCAAGCCTTTTGGAATGACTACGCTGGAACCTGATTATATCTTTAACAATAACCCAAATGAAGTATCGGGCTATTACCTGGATGGTGATTGTGACATCCAAACCCGTAAGGACGACGATGTGAGCTGGAAATTGTCGGGTGGAGGTTTCCAATCCACCATTGGCGATTTAGGCAATTACATCATAGCTTTGATGCAGCATAAACTGCTAAAAAAAGAAAGTTATGAACTCTTGTGGAGCAAACAACCCGATGCAGATTATGCTTATGGCTTTGATGTGCGCGGTGAAGGCAAAGACCTGCGGGTAGGCCATGCTGGCAGCCAAAACAAAACCCGCACCGTCTTTATCATGTATCCTGAAAAAAAGATTGGTGTAGGGGTAATGTGCAACTCTGAATGGGCCGAACCCGAACTCATCGCACTGAAAGTACTCAAAGAAATGGGCATTGAGCCCGAAGAGGAAAAAGAGTATGTGCGCAATTGCAACACCAAAAACAAGTCGAATTATCGCTACCTCGGCATCTGGCAAGAAGGCGAAAAACACCAGATGGTGCGGAAAGGTTACGGCTCACGCCAGTTTCAAGCCGAAGTCAAACACCTCAGTAAATATGGCTACAACCTGGTCGATGCCGACGCCTACCTCGACAAAAAAAATATACGCCGTTGGGATGCCATTTTCCAACAACAGACCCCTACCTCCCAATTCATTGCCCATCAAAACCTGGACAGTTTTCAGCTAAAAGTCAATGCATTCGCCAAAACGGGTTGGCACCTGATTGACCTCGAAACCTACATCGCCAACAATCAACGTTTGTGGGCAGGTGTGGTGACCCAAAATGAAAACAAAGCGACCCTGGTAACCGAACTGGAAGCTGAAGCTTTTCAAAAAAAATACGAAGAGCTAAATCGCAAAAATCTGCGTTTGATTGATTTTAAAACGTATTGGACTGGGCAAAAACGCCTTTGGTCTGGCGTATTTACCCCTGGTTACGATAGCCACGCCTTTTTCCGCTCCCTTTCACAGGATGCCTTTTTTATCAAAAATACTGAGCTAAATACGCAGGGTTTGCAATTAACAGACATCGAAATTTACACCCTCAACGGCCGGGAGTATTGGTCAGGTGTTTGGCGGCAAGAAAAAGACCTCTACGAAATATTGAGGGGTACCAATTATTGCACCCAGGAGCGCAATGGCAAGGCTGTTGCCAAAAAGGGGATGGAGTTGGTGGATTGGGAAAGGTATTGACGTGCTAATGTGTCACTAAGTGAAGTATACTTATTCCTAAGTCTACCAAAGTAGCATTTATTTTCACAAAGAAAACACAAAGGACCACAGAGAACACAAAGTTAGACGTTGACGACGCTTTGTGTTCTCTGTGGTCCTTTGTGTTTTCTCTGTGAAAATATAGTCGCTTTTGACCCTTTGTGATCTACCATTAAAACTTCACGCCCAACGTAAACACCACATTACCCAAAGTATACTTATTTTCCACTTCCTGCAAGGGCGCATTCGTGGTGATGTAAGGATAATAAGTCTCCGTAATGGTGCTGTGCCGATAAGCCATATCCAGGAAAAATTCATCTTTGCGGTAACCAATCCCGGCGCTGATCACCGTACTCCGGCTATCATCATTTTGAAACACCGAAGGCAAAATACCATAACCCGCCCGAAAGCGAAATGCATCAAACACCAGCTCTCCACCAATGCGCACATTGGTCACGGGGCGCAATTGTCCTCGGATTTTATCGTTGATTTCATCCTGTGCTTCGGGGTACTCATCGTAGCCAAATTTGTTGTTGGTATAATCGACGTGTTCCACTTCGGTGCTGATGAAACCTCTTTTTCCCACTATCAGCCCGGCACCCAAAAAGATTCGCCAAGGCGTAGATTGGGTATATTCAAAAGTCCCTTCCCTAGTGGCTTCAGATCCTAAAAAAGCCCCTTGTTCCCGGCGGTCTTCGTAATAATTGTTTTCCAGATTATTGGTATAATCGTCGTTGAATGCATAAACCGTTGGGGTGTGCAAGGCTGCTGACAAGCGTAATACCTGGTTGGGTTTGATCAATATCCCAATCTTGCCATTGATGCCCGTACC
This sequence comes from Chitinophagales bacterium, assembly GCA_013298445.1. GTDB lineage: Bacteria > Bacteroidota > Bacteroidia > Chitinophagales > Saprospiraceae > Haliscomenobacter. Next base: position 20,099 of record JAAFHQ010000006.1, read on the forward strand.
GGAGGTTCTCAACTGCTCGCTGTATCTCAAGTCGCTAAAATAAGGTATTGCCCCACCCGCAGCGGTGCTATCGTCCCGCTCGGTGTAAATTTTTTCTACCGAGTAATTGGCCATGGGAACGCCTAATGAGATACCAAAGGCAAATTTATCATTGTAGTTTCCAGCAAAGGAAAAGCTGACCTCGGACAAAGAGCCCCGGCTAAACATGGTCTGCCCCCGGCTCAAATTTGCTTTGGGATTCAAGTCGTAATCTACATCGTAAATACCATCAGCTGGATCAAAATCATAAATCGAACTGACCTCATTGGCCAATCCTGTTTCAAAACCATCTACTCCTTCTCCACCATTGGCCAATTCTTGAAAACGTTGGGACAAAGACCCCTGTGAACGCCCCTGAAAAGTAAAGGCCCGGTTGAAGTTGGCCAGGTGATTGACGGCGATGCCAAAATTGAGGTTGGTCCAATTGGCGGACAAGGGCTTGGTCGCAAAAACCACTCCAAAGTTGTGCAAATTAAAAGCCGTACGGGTATCTGACAAAGCAGCATTACCATTGCCACTCAACAACCTTGAGCTGGTGTTGGTGGACAAAACAGCAGGAGTTATCGTATATTCTGAACGCCGAAACATGGCCAATCCAGCAGGGTTGCTTACCAGAGCAGACATATCTGCACCAATAGAACTCATGGTGTTGCCCACCCCCACATTGCGTGCTGTACCTCCAGCTTCAAATTGGGAATAACGAACTGCATCGCCTACATTTTGAGCGAAGAGCCCAGCGGTCATTAGCGAAAAGATCACACTCCACGCTACATTGCGGGTTTGCGAATTACATTTCATACATCTCTTTTTTAAAAACGAGGATAAAAAAAGGTGGACACCAGCGAACCCGATCTCCACCTCCATATTATAAGGTGTACCTGAACCAATCCTATTGGTCCAATACTACTTTAGCTTTGTATCAATTTTGGCGACCTCCCGAAGAAGAACTCCGACCTCCCGAAGAAGAGGAACCAGAAGAACCAGAGCTACTTGGACTTGGGTTGGAACCACCAGCACTTGGGCGACTGCCACCGCCATCAAAACTGCGTGGGGCAGAGCTAGAGCCAGAGTTGTTGAGCCCACTGGAACGACCAGAGTCATAGCTAGGTCTTGAGTAGCCACTTCCACTATTCGATGGGCTGCTGTTCCGGGGTGCACTGTAGGTGTCCGTGCTACGGCTGCGCTCATAAGAACGATCTGGAGTGTAAGTCCGCGAACGATCCAAAGAGCTGTTGTCCGTTGAACGTGGTGCAGGCTCGTATGAACGTGGCCGGCTATTGTATGGATCCTGCGTTGTGTTTGGGCGCAGGTTCTGGCGATCGTCCGTGTAAGTACGAGCACCGTTATTGGTGCTGTTGTCGATCCGACGACCGCCGCTGAATGGATCAGCCGTTTCTGGGCGACGGGTTTCGTTGCTCGGACGGTTGAGGTTTTCGCGGGCATCGCGGTAACGATCGGTGGTATTTGGTGAACCGAGCACTTCACGGTTTGGATCCGTAGTCACCCTTGGGTTGCCATTGCCAGGCACCGTACGATCACGATCGTAGCTGGGAGCTTCATCCAACTTACGACCACCGCTATAGTCTGGACGAACCGTTCCTGGATTCGACTTGATGTCTGAATCGGTGAAACGAGGTGAGCGACCATTCGGATTGTCGATGCCAGGTTGCGTACCAACGCCACCACCACCAGTACGGGGGCCATAGTAGACGTTGCGGTTGTTGTCGTTGTTCTGGTTGTTGGTGTAATAGTTGGTGTTGTTGTAATAGTAGTTGTTGCCCCAGGTAGGGGTATTGAACCAACTGTTACCCCAATAAGAACCACCAAAACCATTGCCAAAAGAGTTCCAATTGTTGAAACCAAAGCTATTCCAACGACCAAAGCCAAAGGACAAACCAGGGTTACTCCACATGCAATATGGGTCGTAATTACCCCAGGAATTCCAACTATTAAAGCGGTTGAAACGATTCCAGCCACCATAAGCCCATCCGTTCCAGCGGTTGAATCGGCTCATGCGATTGTAGCCATAATACCCAAATGGGTCATCGTAAATCAAAACCGTCACACCAGGACGTGCAAATGCATCGTAATAGTAAGCATCTACATAAATGGGGTCAAAATAATTGAACCCAGCATAAGGCCGGTGAAAACGGCGGATACGGGACGTGTAGTAATAATCGTATTCCTCGTCGTCGTAGTTTTCGTCAACATACTCCTCGGTTTGAGCGGGAGTAGTTTTGGGTTGAACCTGACGACGTTCTGTGTAGGTACGGTTGTTGTTCCGTTCGGGATCATAATACACGTCGTCGTATTGAGCGAGTGCAGCGGTAGCGCTAACCCCAAAGAGTAACAGCAACATTGATAGTTTCAACAGCAATTTCATATTTAAAAGTTTTGCTTGCGGAATTATTGATGTCATAGTCACGTTTTTACAACATCGAAATTATTACTTTTGCGCCACACTTGTTGTTAAAAGAATGATAAAGTGTAGCTTGCACGGCGTTAAAGTTTATTTTTTGACGCTTTAACAAGTGTTAAGATACAAATTTTTGGCAAAATATGGCAAAAGAGATTACTTCCAGGGCTGAGAATTATTCCGACTGGTACATCGACATCGTAAAACGAGCCAATCTGGCCGACAATTCAGCGGTTCGCGGCTGCATGGTCATTAAGCCTTATGGCTTCGCAATTTGGGAAAACATCCGGGATCAACTGGACAAAATGTTCAAAGAAACCGGACACGTCAACGCTTATTTTCCCTTGTTTATCCCGAAAAGTTTTTTGAGCAAAGAGGCCCAACACGTGGATGGCTTTGCCAAAGAATGTGCCGTCGTTACGCACCACCGTCTGATGATGGCACCGGATGGTAGTGGAGTAGTGGTAGATCCTGATGCCAAGCTGGAAGAAGAGCTGATTGTACGGCCTACTTCTGAAACGATCATTTGGGATACTTACCGCACTTGGATCAATTCTTACCGCGACCTGCCTTTGCTGATCAACCAATGGGCCAACGTGGTGCGTTGGGAAATGCGGACTCGTTTGTTCTTGCGTACCACTGAATTCCTGTGGCAAGAAGGGCATACCGCACACGCCACCAAAGTGGAAGCCGAAGAAGAGACACTGCGCATCCTGGACATATACGCCACTTTCGCCGAAGAGTACATGGCCATGCCGGTGATTCGGGGCATCAAAACCGCCAACGAACGTTTTGCCGGAGCAGAAGAAACGTATTGCATTGAAGCTTTAATGCAAGATGGCAAGGCACTGCAAGCTGGGACCTCCCACTTCCTGGGTCAAAATTTTGCCAAAGCTTTTGATGTTAAATTCCTCAGCGAAAACAACCAACAGGAGTTTGTTTGGGCCACTTCCTGGGGGGTATCAACACGCCTGATGGGGGGCCTGATCATGACGCACTCCGATGACGATGGTTTGGTGGTTCCACCCAAACTTGCACCTACGCAGGTGGTGATCATCCCGATCCCCAAACCTACGCCCGCCATCGATGAGGTAGCTAAAAAAATCATGGCTGACCTTAAAGCAAAAGGCATTCGGGTCAAATACGATACGGACTTAAAAACGCGCCCAGGCTTTAAGTTTGCAGAGCATGAATTACACGGTATTCCGGTTCGTTTGGCCATCGGCGAACGCGATTTGGCCAATGGTCAGGTCGAAGTAGCCCGCCGCGATACCAAGGAAAAAATGCAACAACCGCTGGAAGGCATTGAGCAGTACATTGAAGATTTATTGGTCGAGATTCAGGCCAATCTGTTCAATCGCGCCAAAGCTATGCGGGATGCAAATATCACCAAAGTGGATACCTTCGCAGAGTTTGAAGAGGTAATCAACCGCGATATTCCCGGGTTCATTTCTGCCCACTGGGATGGCACTACCGAAACGGAAGAAAAAATCAAAGAGTTGACCAAAGCAACCATCCGTTGTATTCCATTGGATGCGGTAGCCGAAGATGGGGTCTGTGTGCTGACAGGTAAACCTTC